>NZ_JASOER010000014.1:0-75234 GCF_030212665.1 Pauljensenia sp. UMB9872
ACCGATCATGACGACGCCGCGGTCGCTCAGCACCTCGCCAATCTCAAGAACTACCTGCGCGAGGACGCCAACACCCTTGACGGCGTCGGAAACTCGGCTGTCTCGAACGACTACAGCCCGGGGGCCTGGGGGCGCGTCGCGAAGGAGATGGGTGAGATTCTGGATCAGGCCGAGAAGGCCTATCTGGCGGGCGATGTCGAGGCGGGTAAGGACGGGGTGAACACCGCCTACTACCGGCGCTATGAGACCCTCGGCTTCGAGAAGCAGGTCATGGCGCGCATCTCGGGGAATCGGGTCTCCACCGTCGAGATGGAGTTCTCCCTCGTCAAGAAGGCGATGACCGATCATGACGACGCCGCGGTCGCTCAGCACCTCGCCAATCTCAAGAACTACCTGCGCGAGGACGCCAACACCCTCGACGGCTACGTCGGCGAGGCGGCCGCCCCCACGAGCCCTTGGCTCTCGGGCTTCCTCCCCTCGCTCCTCGTCATCCTCCGAGAGGGCATGGAGGCGATCCTCGTCGTCGCCGCGATCCTCGCCTACCTCGGCAAGGCCGGGCACAAGGACAAGTCGAAGATCGTGTGGATCGGGGTCGCGCTCGCCCTCGTCGCCTCCGCGGCCCTTGCCGTCCTCTTCTCCTCGTTCGCGAATCTCGCCGGAGCCAATCAGGAGCTCCTCGAAGGCCTCGCCGCCCTCTTCGCGGTCGCCATGCTCATCTGGGTCTCGAACTGGATGGTCTCGAAGTCCTCCAACGAAGCCTGGGACCGTTACATTAAGGATCAGACGGACGCCTCGCTCACTCGCGGCTCCCTCCTCGGCCTGGCCGCCATCGCGTTCCTCGCGGTCCTTCGCGAGGGCGCCGAGACGATCCTCTTCTATGTGCCGGTCATCTCCCACGCGGGCGCGGCCATTGGGCATGTGTGGATTGGCATGGGCGTCGGCCTCGCCATCCTCGTCGTGGTCTACCTCCTCATCCAATTCGCCGCCCTGAGGATTCCGCTGCGCCCCTTCTTCGCTGTCACATCGTTGCTCCTGGCGGTCATGGCCGTCACCTTCACCGGATCTGGTGTCAAGGAGCTCCAGGAGGCCGACGTCCTGCCCCTGACGCCTCTCGATAGCCTCCCGACCATCGACCTCTTGGGGATCTACCCCCGAGTGGAGAACCTCTCCGCACAGGCAGCGGTTCTCGTCATCATCGTCGGCCTGTACTTCTGGGGGAAGCGGCGCATGCGCCGCGCGATCCCCGAGAAGTGACGAACCGTCGAACCATCCCACACTGACATGGAGTTTGATTCATGAAGCGCTCACTCAGCACTATCGGCGTGGCCGTCGCGGCCGTCGCCCTGATGACCGGCCTCTCGGCATGCTCTTCCCAGCCCGCGGAGACCACGAAGCCCGCGGAAATGGACGCTCAGTCCAGCGAGGCCGCCGCGCCCGGCGAGGACGCCGGCTTCGACGAGTTCCCCCTCGGCGACGACGTATTCTCCGGCCCTCTGAAGATCTCCGGCGTCTACTTCCAGCCGGTCGACATGGAGCCCCAGGTCCAGACCCCCGCCAAGGACTCCTCGATGCACATCGAGGCTGACATCTCCGCCGTCGAGGGCAATGATCTCGGCTACGGCGTCGGCGACTTCATCCCGGGCCTCAAGGTCGACTACAAGATCCTCGGCGCCGACGGCAACGCCGTTCTCGAGGGCACCTTCATGCCGATGAACGCCTCCGACGGCCCGCACTACGGCCTCAACCTGCCGAAGCTCGACGCCGGCACCTACACGGTTCAGTTCATCGTCCACTCCCCCGAGGAGAACGGCTGGCTCCTTCACACCGACGAGACCACGGGCGTCAAGGGGCGCTTCTGGACCGAGCCGATCACCGCGGAGTTCAAGGATTGGAAGTGGGACCCCTCTGCTGTAGAGTGGTGACCCCGTGACGACGGGCCGGAGGCGGACTCCGGCCCGTCGTCGTGCCCTCGGGATGACGCCGACGCGCCCGCGCGTCGCGACGACGAGAATGAGGATGAACGATGATCGAACAGATGAGCCAGGCGACTCTCGCGCTGCTCCTCACCGCTCTCGCAGCGGGAGCGGCCATCGGCGCGCTACCGGCGCGCGAGCGCGGCAGATCCGGTAGAGCCGCCCGGAGATGGGCCATCGGCATCGGCGTCGTCGCCGGGTTCGTCTCCGCCTTCGTCCTCACCCTCGTCAACACCCTCGCGCCTCGCGCCGTCAATCGGCAAACGGTCGCCCTGTGGACCCTGCCCCTGGCCGTCCTCCTCGCGATCGCCTTCGTTTCGCTCTTGGCGCTGCGGGCGCGCCGGGCGCCGAGCGCGCCCCTCGACTCCGCCCTCCTCCTCGTGATGAGCGCCTACCTGGCGCTCATCCTCTTCCGCGCGGCTCCCACGGCGATGGCCCAGGCGGTCATGATGTTCCCTCGGGGAATCGAGGTCTTCGCGACGACTACGATGCTCGCCCTGGTCGGCTACGTCCTCGGCTGGCTCCTCCCCCTCGCCCTCGGCGCCCTCTCCTGGAGGATCGTCTCCCTCGGTCGACGCAGGACCTGGCCGACCGCCCTCGTCGTGGCCGTCCTCGCCCTCACTCACGTCATGCTCGTCGTGCGCATCCTTCAGGCACAAAGGGTCGTCTCGATGTCGAACGAGGCCTTTACCGCGCTCTCCTGGCTCATCAACCACGAAGCCGTATTCCCGATCGCCGCGATGTTCGTCCTCCTCCTCGTCGCCGCTCTTGTCGTCCGTGAGGGACGATCCCTGCCCCGAGTCGGCTCCAACCCCGCCGAGGGGCGCCTCTACCGCGCCCGCGTCCGCGTCTGGAAGACGATGGCCGGGGTAGCGGCGGGCGGCTACCTGTGTGGCGCGCTGCTGATCACCCTCGGCGTCGTCGTCGGCTCCGCCGAAGTCGAGCTCTCCGAACCGGAGTCCTACTCCGTCGTCGAGGAGCGCGCGGTCATCGACATCGCGGACATCTCCGACGGCCACCTCCACCGCTACGCCTACACGACCTCTTCGGGGGTCGAGGTCCGCTTCATCGTCATCCAGAAGGCGGGCGCCTCCTTCGGCGTCGGCCTCGACGCCTGCGAGATCTGCGGGCCGACCGGCTACTACGAGAAGGACGGGAAGATCATCTGCAAGCTCTGCGAAGTTGCGATGAACATCGCGACGATCGGATTCAAGGGCGGCTGCAACCCCATTCCGATCGAGTACGAGGTCTCCAACGGGACGCTGACGGTCCCGCTGTCGGTCCTCGAGGCGAATGCGAGCGTCTTCGCATGAGCCTTCTCGTCTCCGACCCCACGAGGGAGAGGATCTGATCCCATGTTCCTGAGAATGCTGGTGGGGGCTCTGGCCCGCAGGGGCGAGCGTCACCTCCTCATCGCCGTGACGGTCGCCCTCGGCGCCGCCGTGGCCACGTCTATGCTCTCGGTGATGTTCGACGTCGGGGACAAGGTCAACCAGGAGTTGAAGTCCTACGGCGCGAACATCGTCGTGCGACCGCGCGGCGCGGCGGTCCTCCAGGACCTCTACGGCGCTCGGTCCCCCGAGCAGACCTTCCTCCGCGAGGACGAGCTCGGCCGGATCAAGACGATCTTCTGGACGTACAACATCCTCGACTTCGCCCCGCTGCTGTCCGTTGACGCGGTCGGCCCCTCGGGGGAGCCCGTCGCGCTCACCGGGACCTGGTTCGATCACCACCTCGACCTGGAGACCGAGGAGACGCTCGATACCGGCCTCGACAAACTTCGGGCCTGGTGGACGGTTACCGGCCAGTGGGTCGCAGACGAGGACCCCGAGGGTGCGATGGTCGGTGAAGGCTACGCCGCAGCGCATGGCCTCGCCCTCGGTGATCCCCTGACCCTGAGCAGGGACGGGCGCTCCGTCGAGCTGAAGGTGCGCGGGATCTTCGAATCGGGCGACGAGGCCGATTCCGGCGTCTACGCGAACCTGGCCGTCGCCCAGGACCTTCTCGGAGAGCCCGGAGTCGTCGGCTCCGTCGAGGTGTCCGCCCTGACGACCCCGGACAACGACCTGGCGCGAAAGGCGGCGAAGAACCCGGAGTCTTTGTCCGTGTCCGAGCGCGAGACCTGGTACTGCACCGCCTACGTCTCCTCCATCGCCTACCAGATCGAAGAGGTCATGACCGATTCCGTGGCCAGGCCCGTTCGGCAGGTCGCCGAATCGGAGGGGACCATCCTGGAGAAGACGCAGCTCCTCATGCTCCTCGTCACCGTCCTCGCCCTCATCGCCTCCGCGCTGGCCATCGCGAATCTCGTCACCGCGAACGTCATGGAGCGCTCCGGGGAGATCGGTCTGATGAAGGCGATCGGGGCGAAGAACCGCTCGATCATCGCCCTGCACCTCAGCGAGATCGCAGTGGTCGGCCTCGTCGGAGGGGCCCTCGGCTATGGGGGCGGGATCGGGCTCGCGCAGATCATCGGGCGGATCGTGTTCGGTGCCTCGATCTCCTTCACCCCGGTCGTCCTGGTACTCGTCTCGCTCCTCGTCCTGCTCGTCGTCCTCAGCGCGTCGATCCCGGCCATCCGCTATCTGCTGCGGCTCAACGCCGCGGAAGTCCTCCACGGAAGGTGAGAGAGATGAAGCGTCGCACGATGTTCTGGCGGATGGTCTCCTCGTCGATCCTGAGGAGGCGCTCCCGCGTCCTCATCGCCGTTCTGGCCGTCGCCATCGGCGCCACGACCCTGTCGGGCTTGGCGACCATCGCCCTGGAGGTCCCCGCTCAGCTCGCCCGCGAGATCCGCTCCTACGGCGCGAACCTCGTCGTCTCTCCCGTTTCGGGGAAGGACTCCATAAGCGCCGAGTCCCTCGAGGCGATCCCGTCCCTCGTGCCGAAGGGGGCCCTCGTCGGCTCGGCGGCCTTCGACTACGAGGCGATCACCGTCAACGATCGGCCCTACGTCGCCGCAGGAGCCGATCTGGAGTCGGTGCGCGCGATGAACCCGTACTGGTACGTCGAGGGGGAGTGGCCGCAAGGACCCGACGAAGTGCTGATCGGCGAGGAGATCGCGGACACGATCGGCGCTTCGGCCGGGAAGAGGATCTCCGTCGTCCGCCTCGAGGAGGCGGACGAGCACGCCCAGTCCGGCGGGGCCGAGGCGAAGACGAGCGTCGACTTCACCGTATCCGGGGTCCTCAAGACCGGGGGTACGCAGGACTCCTACATGTACATGACCTCGCAGGCGATCTCCGCCCTGACCGGCGTCGAGGCGCGCGCGACGGTTGCGGAGTACTCGATCGCCGTCGAGGGCCCGGTCCTGGAGAGCGTCGTCGCGGCCATCAACGACTCCGTGCCCGGAGTGTCGGCGCAGGCCGTCAAGCGCCTCGCGCAATCCGACTCCGGCGTCATCTCGATGCTGCGCTCCCTGCTCGTCATCATCGCCGGCATCGTCCTCGTCCTCACCCTGATCGGGGTGTCCACGACGATGGTCGCCATCGTCGCCGAGAGGCGCAACGAGATCGGCCTGCGCAAGGCCCTGGGCGCAACTTCGCGCTCCATCGCCCTCGAATTCATCGGCGAAGGCGTGCTCCTCGGTCTGATCGGTGGTCTGATCGGCGTCGTCCTCGGGTACGGTCTCGCCTCGGGGATCAGCTACAACGTGTTCCACCGGAGCATCGCCCTTCCTCCGTTGATCGCTCTCATTACGGTCCTCGCATCCATGGCCGTCGCCGTCCTTGCCTGCCTGCCCCCGGTGCGCCGAGCCGCCGCCGTCGACCCCGCCCTCGTCCTACGCGGAGAATGAAGGAAGAATCATGACTGACACGATGCCTACGCCCCTTCTCGATCTGGAGGGGGTCTCGAAGATCTACGGCGACCTCCACGCGCTCGACGACGTTTCCTTGACCATCGGGCGCGGGGAATGGGTCTCCATCGTCGGGCCCTCCGGATCGGGCAAGACGACCCTGATGAACATCGTCGGGTGCATGGACACCGCGTCCAAGGGGCGGGTCCGTCTCGACGGCCAGGACATCTCGGATCTCACGGGGGACGAGCTCACGGAGATCCGCCGCTCCACGATCGGGCTCGTATTCCAGCAGTTCCACCTCATCGGGCATCTCACTGCGCTGGAGAACATCATGGTCGCCCAGTACTACCACTCGATGCCCGATGAGAAGGAGGCGATGGAGGCCCTCGACAGGGTGGGCCTCGCCGATCGCGCCACCCATTTGCCCCGTCAGCTCTCCGGCGGCGAGCAGCAGAGGGTGTGTGTGGCGCGCGCGCTCATCAACTACCCGAAGCTCATCCTCGCCGATGAGCCGACCGGCAACCTTGATGAGACGAACGAGAGGATCGTCCTCGACCTGTTCGGGCGACTCCACGAGGAGGGCACGACCCTCATGGTCGTCACGCACGACGCTCTGGTCGCCGGCCGGGGCCAGCGCGAGATCGCCCTCGATCACGGGCGCATCTTCAAGGAGACGTGGCACGATCACGACGCGCTCGAGGCGGGGCCCGAGTCGGGAACGGGGAAGAGCAAGGTGGATCTGCGATGAACGCGAAGCGCGGGGCCCTGAGGGCCGGGATCGTGGGACTCGGCGCGATGATGCTCGCCGCATGCGCTTCCTCGCCGGGCGTCGACATGAGCGTGCCGATGAAGGACGGGGAGTGGAAGGGCCGTTCGAACGCGGACGATCAGGGGGCGATCGGGGTCATCACGATCACGGTCGAGGGCGGCGACATCACGAGCACGAGCTACGAGACCCTCCAGGCGAACGGAGCGGACAAGGACGCCGACTACGGGAAGAGCTCCTCCGGGGAGGTCTTCAACGAGGACTACTACGAGAAGGCGCAGAGGGCCGTCGAATCCTTTGCGCGCTACTCGCAGGAGCTCACCGAGAAGGACGATCCCGCGAAGGTCGATGTCGTGTCGGGCGCGACCGTCGCGCACCGCCAGTTCATCCAGGCCGCGATCCGGGCGATCTCCGCGGCCCAGGGGGTCGACGACTCGGGGGCGAACGGCGTGGAGATCCCGGGGCTGGAGGAGTCGACCCGCCTCGGGGACACGGATCTCGACAAGGACCTCGGCGGGACGGACCGCTAGCGGTGGGGGAGCGTCCGCTCGTCGAATTCGAGGTCGGCGAGGGCGGGGGCGCGCGTTCCTGGCGAGTCTCCTTCCCGGCGATGGGCACGCGCGTCGACCTCATCGGTGCGGGCGGGGATCTTCCGCGCATCACGCGCGGGGTGTGCCGACTGGTCGCCGAACTCGAAGCGCTGTGGTCCGTCTTCCGCCCGGACTCGGACGTCTCGCGGATCAACTCCGGCGAGGGGTGGTGCGAAGTCGATCCGCGCACGGATTCGCTGCTCCTCGATTCCCTGGCCCTGTCGGAGGCGACCGGCGGGGCCTTCACCCCGCTGGCGGGGGCGCTCGCGCGCCTGTGGGACGTTAAGGGCGCTCGAAGGTCCTTCCTCGCGAGCGGGCGTGTGCCCGAGGCCCCGTCCCAGGAGGAGATCGACGGGGCGCTCCGCTCGTGCGATCCGGCGCTCCTGGAACGCGACGAGGCCGCTCGCTGGCGTCTCGCGCGGGCCGTGAACGGGGGAGCCGCCCCGTCGAGGGGACCGGCCCTCGACCTCGGCGCCATCGCGAAAGGGGCGACCGCCGACGCGGTGCGCGACGCGGTCGTGGCGGCCGGCGCCGAGGGTGTTCTCGTCTCCCTGGGCACATCGTCCATCGCCGCTTTCGGACGCCGGTGGGACGGGAGGCCGTGGACGGTCGGCCTGCGGGAGCCGGGCGCGGCGGAGAACGAGTGGACGGGTAGCGTCGAGCTCTCCTCCTCATCGGCTCTGTCGACCTCGGGCGACTACGCGCCCGCATCATTTGACGCCGGTCGTCCGTTCCCGGAGGCGCTCGCCCACGAGACCTTCGATCCGAGGACGGGACGGCCGAGCGAATCGGGCGTTCTCCAGGCGAGCGTGATCTGCGCGTCGGGAGTCATGGCGGAGGCGCTTTCAACGGCCCTCCTCGTCGCCGGGGAGGGATACGTCGACGGCGCCCGTTTGGACGTCTGGGGGAGGGCGAGGGGGCTCTCGACCCGGTGGGAGAGCGTCGTCGCGCGCAGGGACGGGATTGCCTTCTCCGAGGGGGCGGGGTGGGTGCCGAAAGGGGTTCGAGGAACGGGCGGATCCGCGCCCTGATCTCACGATTCGTCCGAAGGGCGTCCTCGCCGAGCAGGCCCGGGCGGGAGCGCGTCGGTGTCTCCGCCGGGAGGGGTCAGTCGGCCTTCGGGCCGCGCGCGAGGAGAGTCGCGAGGTGGACGCCGCCGCGCTCGGCGAGCTGGCTGGCCTGCGTCCTGCAGGAGAATCCATCCGCCAGGTACACGGCATCTGGGTGCTCGCTGAGCGCAGGTAGTAACGACTGCTCTGCGACCGCGACGGAGACCTCGTAGTGTCCCTTCTCCATGCCGAAGTTGCCGGCCAAACCGCAACAGCCCGATAGTTGAGTAACCGTCGCGCCCAGGCGATCCAGTAGTGCGCGATCCGCGTCCCATCCCATGACCGAGTAGTGGTGGCAGTGTGGCTGAGCCACAACTTCAACACCGCTCAGGTCTGGTAGGTTCAGCTGTTCATCCGGGACGGTCGCCAGTAGCTCAGCAAGCGTCACAGTATCCTTCGAGACCATCGTCGAACGCGGGTCATCTGCTAGCAGATCCAGTAGGTCATCACGCAAAACAGCGGTACACGACGGCTCCACACCCACTATCGGAATCCCATTCGCGGCGAATGGCGCCAGCGTGTCCAACAGAGTTGCCAGATGCTTCTTTGCACCCTTCAGCTGGCCCGTCGTAATCCACGTCAGGCCGCAACACACATCCGGCGCGACGATCACGGCAAAGCCGTTTGCTTCCAGTAGCTCGGTCAAAGCGCGTGCTCCCGTGTCGTCCAGTGTCTGCGAGAAGGAATCCGCCCATACCACCACATATCGACGGCCAGTTGGGTCCGTGGGGGAAACGGGCGTCGCCGATTTCCCAGTTTCGCTCATTGACGAGGCCGGTCGGCCTCCGCTCGGCGACAGCTGGTCGCCAGACGTGGAGATGGCCTCGTCAATGGGGGAGAAAGCGGACGACACCATCGAAGTTGTGCCGCGCTTACGTGCCCAGCGCAAGAACGTGCCCGACTGTAGAGGTGGCATCGGACGACGTGAATCCAACCCGATCAGCCCGAACGCCAGCCGGCGTAGCACATCCACGCCGAGGAGCGCGTTGCCGACCTTTGCCAAACCGGGGATCGACGCCGTCAGGCGCGTCCAGCGTGGCAACCAGCCCAGCGTGTAATGCGACAACGGACGAGCCTTCCCGCGGTAATGGCGGAACAGCGTCTCTGAACGGTATTTCGACATGTCGACCCCGGCCGGGCAGTCCGACGAACATGCCTTGCATGCTAGGCAAAGGTCGAGGGCATCGAGGACTTCCGCAGAATCAATCGCCTGAATCAACTGGCCGTTCGCCGCATCCTGCAGGGTGCGGGCGCGGCCTCGAGTCACGTCCTTCTCGTCCTTCGTCGCCTTCCACGACGGACACATGAACGTCCCCGAAATACCCGCGCGACACTTGCCCACGCCCGTGCAACGGTGAATTGCGTTCGTGAAATCGCCGTGATCCTCGCGGAACGCGAAGCCGCCATCGGCGGGCATCGAACGCGCCGCGGGACGACGAAGGAAATGATCCACCAGATCAACGCCCGGCTGTGGATCAACGTGCGAAGCCGAGCCAGCAATCGCGGCCGGCTTCAGTGAATAGGCATCACCTAAAGCGCGGCGACGTTCGGTTGCGGTGGTCGTACTCATCGGTGCAGTCAGCACACCCGGATTCATCATGTTGTGCGGATCAAACAGAGCCTTCACCTGCGCAAACAAGTCCAGCATTGCCGGCGAATACATGAAGCGCAACAACTCCGTGCGAGCGCGACCATCACCGTGTTCACCCGACACAGACCCACCGTGCTTCGCGCACACGGTCGCCGCGCGCTCCAAGAAGCGACGAGTGTGGGCGACACCCTTGTCAGTGTCCAACGGGTAATCAAGACGAACGTGGACGCAACCGTCACCGAAGTGACCGTAGAGCAGGCCGTCAATGTCGAACTCATCCATCAGAGCAGTGAAATCACGCAGGTATGCGCCCAAGTTCGCGGGCGGAACCGCGGCATCTTCGAAGCCGGGCCACCCCTGTTCATTGCCCTTTCCTGACGCTGGATCAAACGGCGTACGGCCACCAAGACCAGCACCATCAGCACGAATACGCCACAAGCGACCCGCATCGTCACCCGGCGGATAAATCGCGACCGAGTCGGTGTTGGCACTCGTGGCCAAAGCCTGAGCGCGTTCCAGAGAATCCTCCGGCGAGCTTCCGCCGACCTCGCACATCATCCAGGCCTCGCCCGGCGGTAGGTCGGGGACAGCGCCCGGGCCTCGGTGCTGGCGAACAACATCGACGAGGCGTTTATCCATACCCTCAACCGCCAGAGGATGGTGCTCCAAAAGTGCGGGCACGTCGTCGGCAACTTCGATCATGTTCGGATAGCCGAGGACAACCAAAACGGGAGACGTTGGCAGGTCAACAAGGCGAACCGTGACCGATAGGATCGTGACCAGCGTGCCTTCGGTGCCCACCAGCATCGCGGCAAGATTACGGTGACCTTCCGGCGTCGCGTGTTCCAGCGAATAGCCGGATACTTGGCGGCCGAAGGTGCCAAGCTCAGTGCGGATCAATGCCAGGTTCGCATCCACAAGCTCTGTCAGACCCGGAACTTCGGGAATATCGGGGGCATGTTCGGTGGTTGCCGTGAATCGATGTCCCAGCCCGTCGATGCATTCGAGGGACACGATGTTGTCAGCCGTACGCCCCCAAGCAGTCGCATGTGGGCCGCACGCGTTATTGCCAACCATGCCCGCGATCGTCGCGCGATTCTGGCTGGACGGATCAGGACCGAAACGGAGCCCAAAAGGGGCCGCCGCGGCCTGCAAAGTTGCCTGCACGCATCCGGGCTCAACGACAGCGGTCTTTGCCTCGGGATCAATGCTTACCACATGGTTCAAATAGCGGGTGAATTCGATAATGAGACCCGGGCCAACAGCATTGCCGGAGCAGGATGTGCCACCACCGCGCGTCGTCACCGGGACACCGAAGGTGCGCGCCACGGCAAGCGTTGCCTCGACATCCTCGATCGATTTCGGGAACACAATCGCCAACGGTGGAATGCGGTACAGGCCAGCATCCGTGGAAAAGCGTGCACGAGACCCCGTCGACGTATCTACATCGCCGTCGACTGCTTCGGTCAGAGCCCGCAGAAACTCCGGATCGATCTGGCTTACCGCAGCTTGCCGTGTTGCCGTCCCATTCTTCGGGGCAGGATCGATCGGGGTTGATGAATGCCCGGTTGTAGGGGCTGGATCCCACGTGACGCTCATAGGTGAATCTTCGCATGAGCTAGCGTTTTCACAGTCTTGTCGCATACTTTTTGGCGCCAATGCGTGAATCAGTGTGTTCGCCACGTGGAACAGCCTGTGATGAGACCCTGAATTTGAGGGGGAGCATAGGCCGTAATTCTTATTGAACCCCTAGTTTTTTGGGCAGTGTTATGCACCTGTCAGATGTGAAACAATAGGGGGACACTGTCGCCTTTCTCGGCAAGGCGATATGTCCGGTCAATCCAGGGAGGAAACGCCAGTGGCTCTTTTCGAGTTCGACAACGGTCGTCTGGTTCCTGCGCAATTTGGGCGCCCATTGGATTCTGGTTTGACTGGCGACGTTATCGACGCTGTGTGTGGGCAGGTCTTGGAGATTGTTTCCCGCCCGCTTTTCCCAATTACTTGGCGGGATATTGTTCGCGGTCACGAAGAAGACGAAGATTCTCAACGCTTGACTGCCCTCGATGCGACGGGGCAAGTCGTCAGCGTTGAAGTGATTACACACCTCGATTCAGACACCCTCATTAGCTCTCTGTCGCGTTTGGCGGACACTGCTGCCCTGTCGTGGAGTGACCTGGCGCGCGAATACGACGGGGGTCTTGACGCGTTCCGTCATGGGTGGATGCAGTTCCGTGACGCTATGCCCCCGTCGCCGGGTGCGGGCCCGCGCTTGATCGTTGTTACCGGCGAAATTGATCCGCAGGTTCGTCCCGCTCTGGACGTTCTGGCGAATTCTGGCGTGGAAGTTCACGAGGTTCAGGTTCGAGCGATGTCCAATGGACGCGTTTTCCTTGACGTTGTGCCCGTTGGCTCGCGCCTGTACATGCACTCGCCAGCCCTGTTGTCCCAAGGCTCCCAAGGCATCAGTGAAATCACGGCTTCCCTAGATGACTCCGACCACGATGCACCAGCATTGGAACAGGCACCTGAGGATGATGAATCGGCAGACGACGCGGACGGTTTCGACTTCATCGCCACGGATACCCCGACAACGAAAGATGAACGTGGCTTCGTTGAACCTGACGATATTCGCCAAGCTCGTGAAGATGGAGTGCCGATCCTAGATGCCACCGCATCGACTCTTCCTATTCTTGGAGCGATTATCGGCCAGGCAGTTCCCCTTGTTGCGCCCCCGAGGTTCAAGGTGCCGTCCGACCTTCGACTTGGTGTCGATGGCGTGATTCGAAGCGCGCTTGGACAGTGGAACGACGTTGATGAGCTTGAAGAGCTTCTTCCCAACTTTTCTGACGCCTGGAATAACCTCTACATCGCTGACCTTGCAGGGCCAACACTTGCCGAGGCCCTTATAGAGGTCAATCGCGAAATGATCCGCGAATACCGCATCGTTCCCGCTTCTTCGGGCATGGGGAAACACGGGCGAACCCGCATCTGACCGCTCGTGGCCTAGTGGCCGGTTGGTTTACTCAACGGGCGTGACGAACGCTCCGATCCAGCGTTTCATCGTGTGACGTACATTCGTGCGCACATCCGGGTCGGACAAGAATAGGTCGTGCTTACCTGGGAAACGAGCAATCGTCACGCAATCAGCAAGATTCATTGAGCGTTCAGCAATAACCTCGACGTCCAAGACAACGTCAGACGAAAAGACGCGTTCTGACCATTCTTCGCCCGTGTACGACGAGGTCGACATCATTGACAGAACCGGGCATGACAGGTGCACGTCGTTTTCGACCGTGTTGTGGCCATCCAAGATTGCGTCCAACCATGCGGCGGGAATCGGATACGACTCCGGGCGCTTCCAGGCCAGCGCATACTCCCAGCCCTTCATCGCTGGATCGTCGGGATTGTCTGCGCACGCTTGTGGCACAGTCAGACCGGACGTTGCCCAGCCTTGAGTCAGTGAACGCCCGTAGAAGCCGGGGCCACCGCCACCGGGAACTTCCCAGCGAGGGTTTCGTTGCGCGATCCGTTCTAGGACAGGCGCAACCGTCGTCCGTAGATTTGCTAGCGTGTGCATCTCTAACCACGCTGAATTCAAAATTAATGCGTCGAACGCGCCAGGGTGACGATGCGCCCACAACGTTGCGATCAAGCCGCCCGTTGAATGTCCCGACAGGATCAGGGGCAGATTTGGATTCTCTTCGGCAATGATGTCGAGTGCTTCGCCGATCTCCTCGTCGTAGACATTCAGGTTGTCCGTGTAGCCGATCGTTTGCCAAGGGCGAAGTGAGCGACCGTATTTGCGTAGGTCAAGCGCATAGAAAGCGGAACCTGCTTCGGCGAACGTCTGCGCCAGCTCAGTCTGGAAGAAATAGTCGTTGCGCCCGTGTAGGTACAGGGTGACGCTCTTCGGGAATGCTTTCGCATTTTCGCTGACATCTGGGTCGCGGTGGGGAAGATACTTCACCAGTGTTGCCACGTTGTCGCCCTCGGCATCTGCGATCAGTTCGATCGTCTGTGACTGATAAGCCGGCCCCAGGATGTCGGTGCGCCACTGGCCAACCGGAGCTGGCCCGTCTTCACCCCAGGGGTTCATCACGTCATAGGTGGGTTCCCCATCCGAAGCGGCGAGACCCTCTAGGTGCTCACTGTCCGTGGCCACTTCACGAGTGTGAAGTGTGCGTGTCTCGAGATCCTCGTCAGTCATACGACAACCTTACGAGGTTCCCCCAAGTCCGGCAGGACTTCCTGGGTGGGCGGGTAGGTGTGCGTCATTCTTGGGACTTACTGCGCACAACGGAGGCGCGCGACGGGATTCGACGGCGTGGCTCGATCGACAACGTGAGCGTCACCCCTCAGTGCGTGCTGGATGAGAACGACGTTCGCGACCGCGAGCGCATTGTCGACGTGACGGTCGAGGCGTAAGGCAAAGCGCTTTGCTACTTGCTCGGCATGCTTGAGCGCTGGTGCTGAAAGTGGCTGACCTGCAGTCAGCGAGGCATTCGTAAGATCACGTGTCCAGCCTAAGAGGAGAAAAAGCGCTGGTCGCGGCCCTATTCAGTCCATGAACTTATATAACGCGGGGCGAGATGATGACCAAAACATGTTGCTGATGTTGTCAATGTTGTAAATGGGAAAGATGTGAAAATAGTTGCAGGTGTTGCTTTTGTTGTTCAGAGTGACTACTCTCACCACAGGTGCACTGTCTGATGACGATGCTCGTATATGTTCCCGACGACAGGTGAAGTAGTGTTCAACCAGTCAAGACGTTCGCAGCGTCTCCGCTTCCGTGTAGGGGCAATGGTTCTGCTTGCCAGCATGGCGCTGATCGCCCCACAAATGGCGCAAGCTGCCCCCTCAGAAGCGGACATCGCCCGCGCGCAGGCAGAAGAAGAAGCTACCAAGCTTTCAGTGGCTCAGATCGAGGTTCGCCTTGCATCAGTGAAGGCTGAAGCGGATCAAGCACTTCGGGCCGCTCAGATCGCAGCAGAAGAGCTCAACGCAGCCAATATAGCCCTCGCAGAAGCCAAGAACACTGCTAGCTCAGCGCAAACTGATGCAGATGAAGCAAAAGCGAACTTTGAAGCGGGCAAGAAAGAAATCGCCTCAATCGTACAGACTGCGTACCGCGATGGCGGATCCGAAATCGATACCCTTGCCCCCTACGTGAACGCCGATGGTCTGCGCACCGTTGAAACCAAGCAGGCATCAATCGAAGCTTTCTCCGCTTCAGCTGACGCAAAGATGCAACGCGTTGCTGCCCTTCAACAGGTTGCCAATGTCATGCAGAAAGCTGCCGACGAAGCAGTTGTTGCACAAACTGAAGCAACGACTGAAGTACAGCGACGCACTGAAGCTGCGCAGACGAGTGCCCAGAAGGCACTCACTCTTCAAGAAACCACCGAGGCAGCCCGCCAAGGTTACCTTGCTGAGCTCGCCCGCAAGCAGAACACCACGGTTGAACTGATCCAAGAACGCGAAGCGGCTCTTGAAGCAGAACGCGCAGCCGCCGCCGAAGCTGCGGCGCGTGCAGCGGCTGAGGAAGCTGCGCGACGTGAAGCAGCTCGCCAAGCTAATGCGGCGGCGTCAGAGTCACCGTCGTGGACTCCGGCACCGGCACCGTCATACGACGAACCGCCAGTCAGCTACCCCGGCTCCGGTGGCGCATCGACCGCTATCGCAACAGCGAAGAGCTACCTGGGCGTCCCCTACGTATGGGGTGGTGCGTCACGAGGGGGTGTTGACTGTTCGGGTCTTACTCAGATTGCGTGGGCATCTGCAGGTGTTTATCTTCCTCACTATTCCAAGTCGCAGTACGACTACGGAACCAAAGTGCCCTTCAATGACGCTCAACCCGGTGATTTGCTGTTCTGGTCGAGCAACGGTTGGCAGTCCGGAATTTATCATGTTGCCATTTACTTAGGCGGTGGAAGCATGATCGAAGCGCCGGCTCCGGGTAGTAGTGTCCGTATCACCTCAATCTGGGGTTGGAATCAGCTCATGCCGTACGTCGTGCGCTTCTGATACCAGAGTCATTCTGATCGAGGCATCGAAAGGAAGCTCAGAGCATCCACAAGGAGGGGTGGGAATCGAGTTCAACTCGATTCCCGCCCCTCTTGAGGTTCAGGGAAGGTCAGTGGCCTTCTTCTTCCGTGAAGCGATCATAGGAACGCTGGATTTCAGCTTCGGCGTCTTCACGACCTACCCAGTGAGCGCCTTCAACGCTCTTGCCGGGCTCAAGATCCTTGTAGACCTCGAAGAAGTGCTGGATTTCAAGGCGGTGGAACTCCGACACGTCATCAATGTCGGTACGCCATGAGGCGCGCTGGTCAGATGCGGGGACACACAGAACCTTGTCGTCACCGCCCTTTTCGTCGCGCATACGGAACATACCCAGAGCACGGCAACGAATCACACAACCGGGGAACGTGGGTTCTTCAAGCAGAACCAGCGCATCAAGCGGGTCGCCATCTTCGCCGAGGGTGTCATCGATAAAACCGTAATCGTCCGGATAACGCGTCGACGTGAAGAGCATACGATCCAGACGGATACGCCCGGTCTCATGATCGATCTCGTACTTGTTTCTATTCCCCTTGGGGATTTCGATGGTCACGTCGAATTCCATCATGGTGAGCTCCTTCATCATCGAGATGGCCCTATGGGTGTCGGACCGCCTGCCTGCTACCCGAAACGCTACTGTTGAAACCAGTGTATTTAACCTCGAGGAGATCCATGCGTCACAGGACTGTTGGTGTGATTGTATGCGCTGTAGGCCTAGTTGCGGGTCTTGCTGCGTGCAACAGCGCCGATATTGGTGATAGTGCCTCGTCGGCCGGACACGCCTCGTCAGATGTGCAAGCGACTCCGATTCCCGGATTTCCCGCTGAACAACCCCAATCCCTCTCGCCGGCAACGCTCTCGCAAGGCGCTGAAGTATCTCCTGACGCTGTCGCAGCCGCCTGGGCATCTGTCACCCGAGCAGGCACCGAAGGCCAGTACACGACATGGGGAAGCGTCCTTGACGCGCAAACGGGCACCGTTCTGCTGGATGCTGGAGCAAACCAAGGGCACACTCCCGCATCAATCACAAAAGTTCTGACAGCATTTACCGCACTCAACACCCTTGATCCCTCCTCAACGTTGAAGACGCGCGTTCAGCTTCAAGGCTCAGACATCTACCTGTCCTCCGATGGGGATCTACTTCTTGGCACCGGCCCCTCGAACAGCAGTGAGGTCAATGGGCGAGCCGGCCTCGTCGATCTGGCAAACGAAACCGCGAAGGGGCTGGCCGAAGCTGGGTTGAGCGCAACCACCCTCTACTGGCAAGCCGATCCGTTTGTCGGCCCCGACTATTTCTCAGACTGGATTTCTCAGGGTGCTGGTGAGTTCGAGGGACATGTTGGGGCGATGGCCATCGATGCTGGCAGGACAGGGCCCGGCGCCTACTCCTTCTTTGCTGACCCCGAAGCGCAAGTCGCGCAGGTGTTCGCGAACGCCCTGTATTCGGCCGGAATTGCGACAACCCTAGGCTCTGTTGCCACTGCCCCCGAAGGGGCGCAGAAGATCGCAGAAGTCGACTCAGCAACGGTCGCTGAACAGGTCAGATGGATGCTTCACCACTCTGACAACACGCTTGCCGACCAATACTGTCGATTGAGTGCATCCGCCGCAGGACAAGAGACCTCGTACCAAGGAGCGACCGCCACTCTTGCCACCACTCTCGTGAACGCGGGGCACCCTACTGACGGGCTGCGCCTAGACGACTGCTCGGGCCTGTCGAGCAACGACAGAATAGCCCCCTACACGCTGGCACATGTCATCCAATCGTCCGTTATGGGGTCGGGGGGTACGGCTGACCTGGTCCGTTCACTGCCGTGGGCCGGCCTTGACGGGACGATGGCACGTCGTATGTCCAACTCTGCCGCCTGGGCAAACGCACAGGCCAAGACGGGTTCGCTGTCGACGGTTTCGTCCCTCGCTGGCATCGTGTCGACTTCCAATGGTCGACTGCTGGTCTACGTGATCGGCACGGAGAACGTTCCTGACGATGCAGGTGCGAACACTCGTCCCGTGTTGGATAAGTTCGTCGGCGCACTTGCAGCTCTCTGACGTGCCGGGTCGTGTGGCCCGCTGGAGTGATGCCGTAGTTCTCTGACGTGCCGGGTCGTGTGGCCCGCTGGAGTGATGCGTAGCTCTTAGACACGCTGGATGTGCACCCGCACCACCTTTCCTCTATTCACCCGTGCACGTTTCTCCGGCTAAGAGGTCGGGACGGTACTTTCCTTTTAGACTGGGGTCATGCAGGTACCTTTTGGCGCGTCCGCTATGGCGTCCGTGATGAACGCCTTGTCCTATGCTGGCCCGGCGACTCACTCGTCGAATGCCTATACGTGTGTTGCGATGCTGAAGAAAGCAACCGGGTGGGCAGATTGCAGGCTTGCCAAGTTGACCGGACTAGACGAAGCGACCGATTTTGTCGTCAATCAACCGACCTATGTGGTTGATCGTCATACCTTCGCCTCAATGGTCGCCAGGATCTATGACCAGTCGATGCCCAACGAATCTCTGATGGATGTTGTCACTGGGGCAAGGATTACCCGCACGCTCACGATGCACGCGACCGCCCTGTGGGATCCGACAACCAGCTCGCGTGTTCTGCTGGCTCCCAACGTTTTGGAACGCACCCACCGCTATTCCTTGGATCAGTCCCAATGGTGTAAGTGGGTCAATATGCATGCGGGTCTCTATGGCGTCATCTTGAGCGCCGCGCCCTTCCTCTGGAAACCGGATGGTGGGCTGGACGTTTTCATTGAACGGCTCCTGCTTGCTGACGCTCTTGTCGACGCATGTATGGACACTCTGACGGCAAAGAACCTGTCCTCGGTGGAGTGGTTGCGCAGTCACGGGCCTCGTGTCTCTGTTCGTTCCCTGATTGACTACGTCGGAGTTGGCGAGCCAACCGACGAGAACCAGAACACTCATGTGCCTGACAATCCCAGCCGTGACGGTATTGAAGAATTTGCTCGATTCATCATCCACGGTGGGCATCTGCCACGACTAGTTGAAGACGAAGCGAACGTTCCTTCGGCTCACGAATGCGCACACCCCGACTTGTGGACTATGCGCGTTGGCTGAAACCCCCTCTCTTTCGTCGCGTATCGGCCCAAACCCCGGTGGCGGACTCGGCAGAGTATCGCGTGCCGTCTGGGCGTGTTTGAAGGAATTCCAGCCGGGCTCCGCTGTTGTTATCGGCTTGTCCGGCGGCGCCGATTCGTTGGCGCTCACCTTGTGTGCCCTAGATTGTGCCTCCCGCTTGGGGCTCGACATTGTCACTGTGACTGTCGACCACGGAGTTCGCGCGGAATCAGCTGACGAGGCACGCGCCGTCGGAGACCTTGCCCGATCCTATGGAGCCGACTCTCACGTTATGCGGGTCGCGCTCGCGGATAAAGGCGGTCCTGAAGGTGCTGGGCGCGAGGCGCGTCGTGAGGTACTCGCGCGGGTGGCGCGTTCCTACGATGCTCCGATTCTGCTGGGGCATACGTTGGACGATCAGGCGGAAACGGTTCTCCTGCGCCTGGGGCGAGGCTCGGGAGCACATTCGCTACGCGCGATGCGTCAAGATGCGACCGACCGCGAGGGGATCAGGTGGATTCGTCCCCTGCTACACCTGCGTCGAGCCGACACGATCGCTACCTGTCAGGCGCTTGCAGTTGGCTTTGTTGATGATCCGACAAACTATCCCGATGGTCCTTGGAAGACCGCCGACGGGTCTCCTCTTCGCCGATCTGCTCTGCGTCACCGTGCGATTCCGCTACTGGGGGAGGCACTCGGTAGTGACCCTGCGCTTGCTCTAGCGCGCACCGCGACCCTTGTGGCGCGCGACGATGATGCCCTGAACCAGTGGGCTGATAGGGAGTGGGCGCGCGTGAAAGTGACGCTAGAGCGCCCCGTTTCGCTTTCCCCCATCGACGAGGCCACCCACACGTATCCCGCCACGGACACTCAAACGGTGGCTCTTAGCGTCGAACCGTTGAAATCACTTCCGCAAGCCGTCAGAACCCGCATCATTCGACGCTTCCTCATCGAATGCGGAGCTGACGAATCAAAGCTCTCTATGACCCACATTGATCGCGTCGACAACCTTGTCGTGAATTGGCACGGTCAGAAGGAAATCGAGGTGCCCTCACTGGCCATTTTTCGGCTAAAAGACAAAGAAAATGGGGCCAGCCTCGTCTCACTTCTTCGCGCTCGCTAGCGTCGAACCCCGGTGGCGTGTTCGCCCTAAGGTGACAAAGAACGCGATGGATCGCATCAGGCGGACACATGTGGCAATCTTGATGATAGGGCGCTTCTCGAATTGGGGGCGCATTCACGGAAAGAAGATGACGTGGACGCACAGGATATGGGCGACGACCTGCAGGAAATTCTGGTCACGGCAGAGCAACTTGACCAGCGCCTGAACGAAATGGCCGCGCAAATTGACGCGGATTATCAGGGCAAAGAAATCCTCATCGTTGGCGTCCTTCGTGGCGCTGTCATGGTGATGGCTGACCTGTCACGCAAACTGCACACTCCGTTGGAAATGGACTGGATGGCCGTGTCCTCGTACGGCAGTGGTACCAAGTCGTCGGGTGTTGTCCGGATCCTGAAGGACCTAGACCACGATGTGAATGGTCGCGACGTGCTGATCGTTGAAGACATCATCGACTCCGGCCTGACCCTTGCGTGGTTGAAGACCAACCTTGAATCGCGTGGCGCGAAGAGTGTGAAGATCGCCACCGCCCTGCGCAAACCGGAAGCAGCGAAGGTTGACGTGGAAGTTTCCTACGTCGGTTTCGACATTCCTGATGAATTCGTCGTTGGATATGGCCTCGACTACGCCGAAAAGTACAGGAACCTGCCGTTCGTTGGAACGCTCAAGCCGTCCGTGTACTCACACTGATCTATCGCATTACTTCAAAGGAAACTTGTGGCTGAAAAGGCAAAGAAGAAGCGAGTTCGCTGGACTGGAATCATCGTCCCTTTCATGATTCTCATGATCGGTGGATGGTTCCTCTGGCAGTACTTCCAACCGCGCGCAGTTGACACGTCCGAGGGCCTCGAAATCCTCAAGGGTGAAACCGTGTCACGCGTTGTCCTGAACGAGGGCACCCAGCAGGTCAACCTGACGCTGACGCAGGACTATACACACGAGGCCACCGGCCTGGGGGACAGGACTCGCAATCTGGGTAAGAACGTCTACTTCACGTACTCGTACACCCAGACCGAAGAGATTCTTACCACGGTCACTGAAAAGAGCCCCGTACGGGGATGGAACGCCATTCGTCCCCAGGGGTCAGCCATTTCTGCCGTCCTACAGATGGTCATTCCCATCCTGATCCTGATGCTCGCCTTCTGGTTCTTGATGTCCAGATTGTCCGGCTCGCGGATGATGGGCGGATTCGCCCAATCCAAGGTAAAGGAATTTAACCAGGAACGCCCCGACATCTCTTTTGCTGACGTTGCCGGAGAAGACGAGGCCGTCGAAGAACTCGAAGAAATCCGCGAGTTCTTGGCTTCGCCTGACAAGTTCCACAAGGTTGGCGCACGCATTCCGCGTGGTGTTCTGCTCTACGGTCCTCCCGGAACCGGCAAGACCCTGCTGGCCAAGGCGGTCGCAGGTGAAGCGCACGCCCCGTTCTTCTCGATCTCCGGTTCGGAGTTCATGGAACTCTACGTCGGCGTCGGTGCATCTCGTGTTCGCGACCTGTTCGAGCGCGCCAAGAAGGCGGCTCCCGCAATCATCTTCGTCGACGAAATCGACGCAGTTGGTCGCCACCGTGGCTCCGGCATTGGCGGTGGCAACGACGAACGTGAACAGACTCTGAACCAGTTGCTGGTTGAAATGGACGGCTTCGACGAGCGTGCGAACATCATCATGATCGCCGCAACGAACCGCCCCGACATTCTGGATCCGGCTCTTCTTCGCCCGGGTCGTTTTGACCGTCAGATCGCTGTTGAAGCTCCCGACTTGAAGGGCCGCGAAGCCATCCTGAAGGTCCACGCTGGTGGCAAGCCCATGACCAACGACGTTGATCTGCGTCAGATCGCGAAGCGCACCCCTGGTTTCACCGGCGCTGACTTGGCCAACGTTCTGAACGAAGCAGCCCTATTGACAGCGCGCTCGAACGCGGACCTGATCGACAATCGTGCGATTGACGAAGCAATTGATCGCGTGATTGCCGGCCCGCAGAAGCGCACCCGCGTGATGAACGACCATGACAAGGCCGTTACCGCTTACCACGAGGGTGGCCACGCACTCTGCGCCGCAGCGTTGCGCTATACCGACCCAGTCACGAAGGTGACGATCCTGCCGCGTGGCCGCGCGCTCGGCTACACCATGGTCATGCCGACCGAAGACCGCTTCAACCACACGCGCAACCAGCTCCTCGATGAACTGGTGTACGCAATGGGTGGTCGCGTAGCCGAAGAACTCGTCTTCCGCGATCCGTCGACGGGCCCGGCAAACGACATCCAGCAGGCCACCAAGACCGCACGCGCCATGATTACTGATTACGGTATGTCTGACCGCGTAGGTCTGGTCAAGCTTGGCACCACCGACACCGAAGCTTTCGGTCACGGCGGTGGCTCTGAAGCTCGCCCCTACTCTAACGAGATGGCTGGCCTCATCGACGATGAAGTTCGCCTGCTCTTGGATGGCGCTATGCGCGAAGCATGGGAGATTTTGACCAAGAACCGCGATGTCTTGGACACTCTTGCCCAGCGCCTGCTGGACGAAGAGACCCTGGATGAAGCTCAGCTTGCTGAGATCTTCAAGGATGTCGTTAAGCAAGATGAGCGCCCCGTTTGGAACTACGGCGCGGATGCCGCTATCGAAGGTGCTCGCTTGGGTAACCCCGTGGGTATTCCCTCGGCTCAGACTCCCACTGCGTCGGTCCCGGAAGCTGACCGTGTTGAAGAGAGCCCGGCCTCGTCGACGAACGAAAGCCAGGCAGAGGAGAACTGATGGCGTACGACGCAGCCGGCGTGGAAAAAGCGTCGCGCGACCTGCTGATTGCGATCGGCGAGGACCCGACGCGCGAAGGTTTGGCGGGAACTCCTGACCGGATGGCACGCGCATGGCGTGAAATGCTCTCTGGCTTGGAAGAAGACCCGCGCGACTACCTGCGTACTCAGTTTGAGGCGGGAACGGACGAACTTGTCCTGGTCCGCGACATCACCTTCCACTCTATCTGCGAACACCACCTGCTCCCCTTCTACGGTCGTGCACACGTCGGTTATATTCCTTGCGGTGGCAAGGTCACTGGCCTGTCGAAGCTCGCACGTGTCGTCGAAGGCTACGCGCGTCGCCCCCAAGTTCAAGAACGCCTGACCGCGCAGATCGCGGACGCCATCGACGAGGTTCTTCACCCCCAGGGAGTCATCGTCGTTATGGAAGCAGAGCACATGTGCATGTCCATGCGTGGCATCACGAAGCCCGGGTCCTCCACTGTCACCAGTGCACTGCGCGGAATCATGAATGACGGAACGACGCGCGCTGAGATGATGGCTCTCGTCCTTGGAGGGGATCGTTCGTGAACCTCCGCGGTCCGCTTCTGCCTGATGGTCGCACGCTTGGGGGAGAAAACACGCTGGTCATGGGCATCCTCAACGTCACTCCTGACTCTTTTTCAGACGGCGGGAAATGGGCGCACGTGGATACCGCGATCGAACATGCGCACCAGATGATCGCCGAAGGGGCTGCACTGGTCGACATTGGTGGCGAGTCCACCGCTCCCGGGTCAACGCGGATCGATACGGACGAAGAGTGGAAACGCATTGGTCCCGTCGTTTCGTCGCTGGCTGAAGATGGGATTGTCTGCTCGGTTGATACGTTGCACGCTGCGAGCGCTGTGCGTGCCATGGAAGCCGGGGCACTGATCATTAACGATGTGTCCGGTGGCGGCTGGGATCCGCAGATGCTCTCGGTTGTTGCTGATACGAAGGCAGGTTTCATCCTTCAGCACTATCGTGCGCTTCCCGGAATGCCCGGTGAACACTTCGACTACGGCCCCGACCTGTTGGCAACACTGTCGGAGCGTCTGATGCACCAGGTTGATCTGGCTCTGGACGCCGGCGTGAATGGCGATGCGATTGTCATCGATCCCGGTCTCGGATTCTCGCTGACGAACGAACAATGCTGGCAGATTGTGCGTTCTCTAGGGGAACTGACCGCACTGGGCTACCCTATTCTTATCGGTGCGTCCCGTAAGCGTTTCATCAAAGCGACTGGGCGGGACGTGGACGAAGAAACTGGTCGAGTCAGTGTGACGTGCATGCGTAACAGTGTGTGGGCGGTTCGCGTTCACAACGTTGGCTTGAATGTTGCCATGATGCGTGAAGGAAATGAGGAAACGCGATGAGCTCGCCGCTTGACGTCATCACTTTGCGTGGTCTGCACGTTGAGGCTGCTCACGGTGTATTTGACTTCGAGCGTGACGCGCCCCAGCCGTTTATCGTCGATTGTGCCCTGTGGGTGGATACGTCCGCTTCCGCATCGTCAGATGATATCGCCGACACCGTGTCGTATGCGCTGGTCGCGGATGAAATCATGTCGATTGTTTCAGGTCCGTCCGTGAAGCTGATCGAGACCCTCGGCAATGCGATTGCGATGCGTCTTTTGCGCTTGGCTCACGTCCTCGGCGTTGAAGTGACGGTTCACAAGCCCCAGGCTCCGCTTGAACAGCCATTTGCAGATGTGTCGGTGACGGTTCATCGCGGACAGGTTCCGCTTGCTGTGCCGTCATCTGCATCTTCGTCTCCTGATGTGTCCGCGTCAGCTGGCGCGTCAGATTCTGCCCGGGATCGTTCCCTTATCGACGAGGCCGGCCACACCGGCTCAGTCGCTACTGGCGGTGATATGGCCGATGATGATCGGCTCGCGAACCTGGGCGAATCGGCGTTAGTCGTGGACACGGATTCTTCTTCGCCGCCACCGTCAGCTTTGGTTCCTGTCCTTGCCCTTGATTCCGAGGTAGACGAGGTATCCGATCAGGGTGAGGATCGTCCGGCATTGCCCGTCCGAGTGGTCTTGGCATTGGGCGGAAATATTGGTGACGTGCCGTCAACCTTCGCTTCGGCAATCGAAGCGTTGATCGATGATGTGCGTTTCGACGTTGTGAACGTATCGCCGATCCTACGCACACTTCCTGTTTTGGATGAGAACCAGGAGTCGCAGGGCGACTACTGGAATGCTGTCGTACTGGTTGATACAGATTTGACCCCGCGCGAGGTCCTCGACGTTGCCCACGCACTTGAGGACGTAGCTGGGCGCGAACGTAGCGAGCACTGGGGTGCGCGCACGCTGGACATTGACATTGTCGATTACGCGGGTATTTCATACGACGATGGCGTGCTTGTTCTTCCGCATATTCGCGCGCATTCTCGTGCTTTTGTTCTCGCTCCTTGGTTGATGGCTGATTCTTCGGCGCAGCTTGATGGGGTGGAAGTTGAAAAGCTTTTCAACGATGCCTCTGACAAAGATGGCATCATCGACGCGGTTGAAGATTGGCTGATGGACCCGGCGTCCGTTATCGCTGAGTCGGATGAGTATCTGAATGCTGGTTCGTCTGCTCGTGCCTCTTCGATTGTGTACCCCGAAGAGACACGTTCGGTTGACGCGATGCCTGAATCGGAGTCTGAGCTTCGGCAGGACTCTGATGTTGCTGTTGGCGTTGATGCTGAGTCTAAGACGCCACGTGTTCCGAGCTTGTCTGACTTGGATCTGTCGGATCTGTCGGTCGCGTTAGCCGCCCCTCCGACTCTTGAAGGTGAAGAGACTCGTCTTGACCGTATGCCGGCTATCTCTCGAGTGAATCTGCAACCGGCTAAGGGAGCAGACGACAAACTCTGGAACGCGTTGTGGGCCAAGTGGTCGCTGATCCGTGCCGACGAGGCCTCAGAAACCGTTGCTGAGCAGGACGAAGCGGACACTCAGTACCAGGAAGAATCTGTTGCAGATGATGATGCAGACGTTCATGACGATGGAGAAGCATCAGCGGGTGAAGAGGCTGGCCGGGAGTCAGAACCCGTTTCCAAGTCGACGTCTTCCCATCGTCTGCAGGGGTTTGGGCGCTCACTGAAGTGGTTCCCACTGTTCCCGCGTGACGAAGTCCAAGAACTGAATCCAACCGAAGATCGTGTGCCTGAAAATGCTCGGAAGGTTGAGGTTCGGCCGACGTCACGTGCTCTTCCGAGTTGGGATTTTGCTCATCACGAGGTACGTATTGTTGACGAACCAAGCCCCGTCGATGCTCTTTCGGCATCTGGGGCCGTTCAGCGTCGTTCAATCGTTGATCCCCAGCTACCGGCAGATGCGCTTCGCGGTCCGATCGATGACTCTGAAGCAACGAAGACATCGATCATCCGCAAGGTTGTGGTTCGTCCCTCTTCAACTGGACACATTCCACTGACTAAAGATCAGGGTGAGTGAATGAAACCCGTTTCGTTACCTCGTCTGATTGGGTACGCAATCATTGCGTTGCTCGTGGTGGGCGTGATCGGAATGGGTGTTGTCATCACGGGTGGCACTCCACTTGAAGTCACTCCGATGATTATGGTGCTTGAACTTTTCCTTGCACTCATGCTGATCTGGTCGGGTATTCATGTGAAGCGCTATTGTGCCCACCGTAAAACCTGGGTGAACGCGCTCAATGCGTTGCGTATCGCCGTGGCAGCCCGCGCCAGCGCGTATGTTTCATCAATCGTCACGGGTACGCTTATCGCTCTCATGCTCATTTCGATGGCACGTATTGGGGCTCCAGCAATGGTTGCCAATGCTGTGATTTCTGGGTTGAGCGCCGTTGCGGGAATCATTTGGTGCGTGTGTGCGGTTATCGTTGAACGCTGGTGCGTCATCGATGCGGACGAGGATCCGGAGCATCACAGCCCGAATGTCAGCCCCGCCTGATTCGATGAACCACACGTTTTTGCCTGCTTTTACTTCATAAGGAGGAATTCGGCGATGGGCTCATCTTCTCAAGCACCTCGGCCTCAGCCTGCGAAGAAGCGCGTGAAAAAAGTGAACCTCTGGCCACGACGTATCATCACAGGCACGGGTCTTCTTCTGATTATTGCTCTGCTTGGGTGGGGCATCTATTCGCTCGTCATGATGGCAACGGATGCAACGAAGAAGCAGGTGGAAGGACCTCAGTCGATTTCGGTGTACACCGAAGAGACGGTGCAATCTGGTGATGGTGAGATTCGTCTTCGCTCAACCGATAAGGTCACCGAGGATGGGATTATTGCTGCCGATGATTCGGTGACGATCCCTCGCTGTACTTCGGCCGCGATTAAGTATCAGGCGTCGACGACGGATACGAATGAGGGCGCTGGCGAGGGAGTCAGCGTTACCGTGAGGAATGAGGGAAATATTTCCTGCTGGACAACCTTCGGGCAGGTTTCACTCAAGATCACCAGTGGTGACCAGCTGATTTATGATTCAGCGCAGTGTTCTGCGTTCGATGAGACGGCGACGAAGCTGGTATTGACCCCTGACCTTGAATGGGCTACCAGTATCACGTGGGATGGGCGTCATCACTTAGGCGGATGCGTTGAGCTTGCTGAGGGTGAAGAAACCAGTTCAGCACCGGTTGCCGGTGCGGGAACCTATAACGCTCAGCTGTATGTGGGAGCTCGCTCGGTAACGGATAAGAGTGCGTTTGTTGTGATTGCCCCCGAACCGGATCCTGCTGCGTAGGGCTCAGTAGGTTCGTCGAGCCTGAGAAAATCCCACAGAATGACTGAAGCTGAAAAGTCTGTTGGTTAACAGCTACGTCACCAGAAGGCTTATGCAGTCTGGAGTAGTTAAAGTCGAAGAATTACCAGCCGACAATTCCGTTTGCGGCAACCTGGGCTTGGTGTTCCAAACTGTCGCGAATCAAGCGTGCGCGGTAGGGGCCGATTCCTTCGATGCTCTGGAGTTCGTCCACAGAAGCTCCACGTAGAGATGCGAATGAATCCCAGTGAGTGGTCAGTTCTTTGATGACGCTCCACGGAAGATGCGGAACCAACGACAATGAACGAATACCACGAGGTTGGATCTCACGGTCTAGGTCAGCGACCTCAAAGACGGACAGGCCAAGAACGTTAGCGATTACTGTCAGGTCGACGAGCTTTTCACTGGGCATATCCGACAGATGCTTTTCGACCGAAGCAACATGTGCTTGATCCCGAATATAATCGCGCATCACCAGCGCACGTTCGGATGCAGAGCCTCGGATCAGATCATCAAGCTGCAGTGCAAGTAGTCGACCTTCCGAACCGAGTTCTTCAAGATAGCCATTAATTTCGGATGCGATCCTGCGGATCATTTCCATGCGCTGCATAACGGTTGCGACATCACGAACGGTCGCAGAATCGCGCATCTCAAGAACAGTCAGAGTCTGGAGGACCTCGTCAAGACGCTGTGAGTAGCGATCCAATGTGTCGACGGCCAGGTTTGCGCGCGCCAGCAGAGCTTCAGGCTCTTCAACCAAGTGATGATGAGGTCCAACGTAGATGGAAATCATGCGCATCGACGCCGAGAGCGACAGGACAGGCAAGTGTGTTTGGCGGGCGGTACGCTGAGCCGTGCGGTGGCGCATACCGGATTCTTCCGTCGGAATCGACGGGTCTGGAAGTAGCTGGACGTTCGCCTTTCGGATCTGCCAGTTGTTTTTGTCCAAGATGACAGCGCCGTCCATCTTGCAGAGTTCGCGAAGACGCGAGGCACTGAAAGGAATATCCAGATCGAAGCCGCCTGAACACATGGCTTCAATTTCAGGCGTGTATCCGAGCACGATTAACGCCCCTGTGTGCGAACGCTTAATGCGCTCAAGGCCCTCGCGGAGGTCTGTGCCTGGAGCAACAGCTTGCAGGGCTTCGCGGAGAGTCACGGAATCGTCAGTCATCGCTCGGACCTTCCTTTATCGAGCATCTATTGAAATTTTACGGGAGCCCAACACGAATGGCTGTTGAAAGATCAGAGACGGTGAACACGTTCATTCCTTCGATTGGTGGTAAATCTTCACTCCCCTGTGCGGGAATGA
Organism: Pauljensenia sp. UMB9872; assembly: GCF_030212665.1. Lineage (NCBI taxonomy): Bacteria > Bacillati > Actinomycetota > Actinomycetes > Actinomycetales > Actinomycetaceae > Pauljensenia > Pauljensenia sp. UMB9872. The sequence continues at coordinate 28,899 of NZ_JASOER010000014.1, forward strand.
TAGCCGTTGTGAACCCCAGACGAGCGGCTTCCGTGAGGCGACGCCCAAGTCCGGTGCATGCTCGGATTTCTCCGGTTAAACCGATTTCACCCATCGCAACGAGAGACTCCCGTGGGGGAGTGCCCTTAAAAGCTGAGACGATTGCAATGGCGGTAGCAAGGTCAATGGCGGGCTCGGTTGTCTTGGCTCCACCAACGGTTGAGGCATACACGTCTAAGGAAGACGAATCGAGTCCCAATCGCGATTGTGCCACCGCCAAGATCATCGAAACACGCGAATGGTCGACCCCCGATGTTGTGCGCCGGGGAGATCCGCCCCCGCTGGGGGCAAGAAGAGCTTGAATCTCGATTGGCATGGGACGTCGGCCCTCAAGCGACACGGTCGCGCATGATCCTGGGACATCACGCGACGTCTGTGACAAGAACAAGCCGGAAGGATCCTCCAGAGCGCGGATCCCAGAATCGATCAGTTCAAAACAACCGACCTCGTCAGTCGGTCCGTAGCGGTTCTTGACTGCCCGCAACAGGCGTAGGCGCGAATGGCGTTCGCCCTCAAACTGACACACCACATCCACAAGGTGCTCAAGGACGCGAGGGCCGGCGATCCCGCCGTCTTTTGTTACGTGCCCAACCAGAAGAATCGGCAGGTTTCGTTCCTTAGCCAGGCGAATCAGCCCAGCGGCAACAGCGCGTACCTGCGCGACACCACCCGCGCCACCATCAACCTGTGGAGACTGAATGGTCTGAACCGAATCAACCACCAGAAGCGAAGGAGAAGTCGCATCCACGTGCCCCAAAATGGTCGGCAGAGAATTATCGTCGGCGAGCAGAAGATCATCGTGGATTGCTCCAATGCGTTCTGCGCGAGCCTTCACCTGCGACGATGATTCTTCACCTGTGATGTAAAGAACCGGCCCCTTTTTCCCTGAATCCCGCGCGGCGCGTGCGGCAACGTCTAAAAGAAGTGTTGATTTGCCAACGCCCGGTTCACCGGCAAGAAGGATCACCGCACCGGGAACAATGCCCCCACCCAAGACGCGGTCAACTTCCCCCACCCCTGTTGGACGAGACTGGGCTTGAGCAGAATCAATGTCAGCAATAGGTCGGGCAACAACCCTGGGTACAACCGGCGTGACAACGCCAGCGATGGCGCCACCCGCGCTGGCCTCTTCCACTGTTCCCCACGCCTGGCACTCGCGACACTGGCCGACCCATTTGGGTGAAGTCCACCCGCAGTCGGTGCATCGGTAGCTGATCTTTTCCTTAGCCATAGGACAACGCTACAGCCCACCGTGTAGAAACCCGATTGCAATTCCACATGACGTGGTGCAATCCGCTGAAGTGATGCGACTTTATGGACGGTTCGCGAAGTACTCCAGAAGGCGCGCATCGCCCGATACGATGATGACGTCTTCGGGGTTAATGCGGGTCGTTGCATCGGCGTACTCGAACGGCATTCCCGGCCTGAGCAAGCCGAGCATATTCACGCCATACCGGCCTCGTAGATCCAGATCGGCCAACGTAAAACCGTGCACTTCCTTTGGTGGACGCAACTTCATAATCGCGAAGCCGTCCTTCTCCATCTCGATGTAGTCGATCATGCGACCGCCAACGAGGTGAGCCGTGCGCTGGCCGGCATCAAACTCGGGATAGATGACGTGATGAGCGCCAATACGACGCAGGATTCGACCGTGTTCACGCGAGGTTGCCTTCGCCCAAATCGACGGCATCCCCATGTCAACCAAGTTTGCTGTGATGAGCACGGATGCTTCCAAGGACGAGCCGACGCCAACCACGGCAGCGCGGAAATCGCGAGCACCTAGCTGTTCAAGAGCCTCGATACTCGTTGCATCGGCCTCCACCAGTGGGAACCTGCCGGCGAACGCCTGAACGCGAGTGGGGTTCTTTTCCACTGCCAGAATCTCGTATCCCAGCTTGTCGAGTGTGACCGCAACTGCCGACCCGAAACGACCCAATCCGATAACCAGGGTGCCGGACGAAAGGTCCTTGATGTCATCTGATGCCATGGCGCAATTATGCCCTGTTTTTGTTTCCAGTGGGTATAGGGCAGGGAGGTCACGGTGCTGGCGGGCAGATAGCTGGCCGTTCGCACCAAGCGACGAGGCCGGCCACACCTTCGTGGCCCTCTACTTTTCCCGGTAGCCGATCAGGCAACGTTAGCCGATAATTGGGCGTTCCTCGGGCATGCGGATCACGCGAGAACGCTCACGAAGAGCCAGAGCTGCCGCAACTGTCATCGAACCCGTTCGGCCGGCAAACATCAGGGCAATCAAGACATACTTCGCTAATGGAGGCAAAGTCGCCGTAATGCCTGTCGACAAGCCAACTGTTGCGAAGGCAGAAATTGTTTCGAACAGAATCGTGTCCAGCGAATAGTTCGTCAGGCTCAGCAAAATAACAACGGAAACGGCCACCATTGCCAGCCCCAACAGCGAGACGGCAACAGCAAGGCGGACAACCGACGGAGCAATGCGACGGCCAAATGTTTCGATGTCCTGGTCACCTCGAGCCTCGGCGATAACGGCGAGTACCAAGACGGCGAAAGTCGTCACTTTCACGCCACCGGCCGTCGATGCGCTGCCGCCACCGATCATCATCAAGATGTCTTGAACGAAGTGCGTCTGCGGGCGCATCACCCCAACGTCAACCGCGGATAATCCCGAGGAACGTGTATTCACACCGGATAACAACGCATTCAAGATACGACTGGGAACAGGCAAGGCTCCCAGCGTCTCCGGGTTTGTCCACTCCGTCAATGCGAAAAGGACAGCGCCAATGAAGATCAAGGACACGTAGACCGACAGGGTCAGCTTCGTGTGGAGCGCCCACTTTTGCGGGGTGCGCCAACGGCGAGCAAGATCCTGGATGACGGGGAAACCAATGGCGCCGGTGAAGGTACCTAAAGCAATCGGAGCCAGCATCCACCAGTCGGAAACATGGGGAGCAAGCCCGCCAACTAGAATCACGAATCCCGCGTTATTGAACACTGAGATCGCCATGAAAAGCGCTTCCCATAACGAGTGAAGAACGCCTTTACCCATGGTCAGGAAGCGTGGCAGGAAAACCAGGAAAAGAAGCAACTCGCCCACAAGTGAGGTTGCGATAACAGCCTTCAACAGCCCCGTGATTTGGCCGAGGCCATCGGACTTTGTTTCTTGGGCGGCCAGCATTCTTTGCGTCAAACCCAGGTGACGTGAAACGGCAAAACCGAGGATCGATGCCAGGGTCATCACGCCCAAGCCACCGATCATGATGCCCATTGCAATGACGACCTGACCGAACACTGTCCAATGGGTGGCCGTATCAACGGTCGTTAAACCTGTCACACACACGGCAGAAACCGCGGTGAAAAGAATGTCAACGAACGATGCCGAACGCGTTGACACGGACGCAAAAGGTAAGCAGAGAAGCCCCGTGATGACCGCAATGATCAGAGCGAAAATGCCCAGAGCCAGACGCGCCGGTGAATAGCGGGCCTGAGAAACAAACCAAGCACGGAACGTGTCCATTCGAGTGGTTTCTTTTTCGTGAGCTAAGGGGCGTGTGGACGCTGAGTGTGTCGCCAGACCCTCGTCTGCGTATTGCACACGAGGGGTAGCGGCGAAGTCATCGGAGTGCGATGAGCGTTCAGACGATGCGGAATTCTTTCGCCTTATCGACACAACACTCGCCCCCTATCGCTTGACGTTCCTTGATTTCTTGCCACGCTACCACCCCGCTATCACCAAAGAAACTCTAGGTTTTCGCCGGTGCGCGAGTGCGAAGTAAAGATATCTGAACGCATTCTTCCAGAATTATCCACAACCTGTCTTTAGGCATTAGTATTGACCTTGAGGCTACGCGCGCAAAAGGACCGGCGCCACTGGTTGCCTCACGAAGATTATTTTGGGAGTTTTCATGGTGTCGCATTCCGCGCCCCGTTTTCTAACGGTTGCTGAAGTGGCGGAAATTATGCGCGTCTCAAAAATGACGGTCTACCGTTTGATTCATTCTGGCGACCTGCCTGCGATCCGCGTCGGCAAGAGCTTCCGCGTGCCGGAAGCAGCACTTGGCCAGATCATCGAATCGGGTCTTGCTGATCACACCGAGACTTCCATTTCGGTGAGTAGTGCCATTAACGGGTAAGATAGCAACGCTATGCCTGTAATGGGCATGATTCGTCAGGCGGTAGGAACCTCTGCCGCGAGCTAGTTTCAACAAGAGGGAGGAACCCCATGGGCTCCGTCATCAAGAAGCGCCGCAAGCGTATGGCAAAGAAGAAGCACCGCAAGCTGCTACGCAAGACGCGTCACCAGCGTCGCAACAAGAAGTGAGCTTCAAGGCCCGGCCGATTCGGTCGGGCCTTCGCTTTTATCTGTCGGAGCTCGCTTTGGTCGGCGCCCGCTTTGCGCGCGCTCACATGATTCGTGTCAGACTTACACCATGACGACAACGAAGATCCACGTGATGCGCCACGGCGAAGTCGATAACCCAGGCGGCCTGCTCTATGGGCGTCTTCCCGGTTTTGGTCTGACAGAGCTCGGACATCAGATGGCTCAGCGTGGAGCCGACTATCTGAAAGAAACCGACGCGGATATCACGGCCGTCTTTGCGTCGCCTCTTCTTCGTGCGCAGCAGACCGCGACCCCGACTGCTCGCGCCTACGAGCTTCCTATTCACTCGGATCCTCGCCTGATCGAAGCTGGAAACATCTTCGAAGGCCAGCCGGTGAATGCTGACCGCAGGGTTTTAATCAAGCCGAATGTGCTGAAGTACTATCGCAATCCATTTGAGCCATCGTGGGGCGAACCGTATGCGCAGATTGCGTCACGCATGAGTGCCGCACTGTCAGGCGCGTTGAAACGCGCCTATGGTCACGAGGCCCTTGTTGTTTCACACCAGAGTCCGATTACGTTGCTCACGCGTTTTGCTCGCAAGCAGATGCTGGCACACGCCCCATGGTCTAGGCACTGTTCCCTAGCGTCGATCACGACGTTTATTTTCGATGACGGCACACTGGTTGATATTGACTACGTTGAGCCAAGCGCTGACTTGCTTGTTCACGCACACGATATGACTCCCGGGGATTCCGAAGCGGCCCTCAAACGCTGAGTCTTTATCGCGCCGACCCGATCACGCCTGGGGGTCGTTGCGGTTTGTGGCCTCGTCGTCATTGTTCGCGGACGTATCTGACGCACCCGAGCCCTCTTCGAATGCGGACGGTGAATCGGGAGCGGAATCGTTAGACGTGTTCGCGCTTTCCTTGCTGGCCTTCTTGCGTTGGCGTTGAATGTCGCGCTCGAGCCGGAAAAGAAACTCCGGATCGTCATCGGGAGCAAGGGGTGCGGGCGTTCGTTTCTCCGAGGGGACACGGGTGACGGAGAAGCTGATGGGAGCCTCGCCGGCTTCCGCTTTGGCGACGAAACGCAAGGCGATCCACGCGATCGACCCGATCGACAACGACGGGATCGTCAGGATCATCAGCAGTAGCCAGATGTTCTTCGACAACTTCGCCGGCACTTGATCTTCGGGCGTGCGAAGCCAATCCGTGATCGCGTAAATCGTGACCGCGGCCCAAATGACAATGCCGAGAATGCGTACCATTGCGCCAGTCTATCCAAGGAGCGGTGAAGCGTCGCGGGGAGGACCCCGCGGTCAACGGATGCGAGCGAAATGCGCGGGGTGCTCAATCTCGCCATCGTGTACGAGGCTCAGCCTGAAAGTCTGAGCTGAGTGGCTAGGGGATCAGGCGAGGAGCAGGAAAGCGCTGACCTCGATTGCCCAGGCGAGCGTGTACAGGCCGGTGTTGCGCAAAACAGGAATCAGACGGGCGCCAGTTTCTCCACGCGCGATCGGTAGAACTGCAGGAACAGTCATGAATCCGGTGATGATGAGGGCAACAAGAATCAGTGGCCACGAATAGGTGAGGGTGGACAGCAATACTGCAAGGCTCACCACGGACAGAGTAAAGCAGGCGGTGAACATGTTGCGTGACGTTGTATCACCCAGGCGAACAGCAAGAGTGCGTTTACCGGACTCGCGATCCGTTGGAATATCGCGAATGTTATTCGCCATCAGCAGTGCGACTGACAGGAAACCCAGCGTGGACGCGAGCATCCAAAGCCAGCCTGGTGCCTGAGGGATCTGAGTCCACGTGGTGCCCACGCACGCCATCAAACCGAAGAAAAGGAAAACAAACAGTTCGGACAAGCCGATCCCCATGTAGCCGTAGGGAGTACGACCACCCGTGTAGAACCATGTGGCAAGCACGGCCAAAATGCCCGGGATCAGCAGAATCCATGCGCCAGACAAAGCAAGCAGGGCCAACCCGGCCACACCAGCAATCCCGAAACAAGCGAGCGCGGCAATCAGGACATTCTTCGGAGCGGTCAGCTTTCCGCCCGTAAGGCGCGCGGGCCCCAGACGGAAATCGTCGGTGCCTCGAATACCGTCCGAATAATCATTCGAATAGTTCGCGCCGATCTGCAACGCCAAGGCAACGACAAGAGCAAGAACGGCGCGCACTGGCGCAACGGCACCCATGTGGATTGCTGACGCGGTCCCGACAATCACGGGAGCAATAGCAGCAGGCAGAGTGCGAAGACGCGCCCCTTCGACCCAGTCGTTCAACGTTGCCATGAGTGGCAGTACCTGCTTTCCATTGTCTGAAAAAGTGACGGGCTCACGAGCGTTTGTCACAAGCATGCTTCACGAGTTTACGCTGTCTGAGCTGAAAACAGCATTCTGCTTCGGGTACATGTAGGGCGCATAACCCAAGAAACGCGCCCTAACGACGCCAGTCAAAGACTGTGTCTTCAGCGTCCTTCAACAGTTTCGCGGCCGCCATGCGGTCGATCTTCATCCCCGACAGGTAGGGGAGTGCGCCGGCCACAACAACGCGGCGAGGAGCGTACGCGCGCCCCAAAACCTCGCCCACGTCAGAACGCAGACGCCGAGCAAACTGATCGACCTCGTCCGCAGATGAAATAGGATTCTTCGGGACAACCAGCGTCGTGATTAACTCGCCCCACTTATCGTCGGGAGTCGACGTCACCCACGCGTCAGCTACCTCATCGCAAGATAGAACAGCTTCTAAGACCGGGGCAGGAGCAACAGAAAGACCACCGGAAACAATGACATCATCCGCGCGCCCCTGAATTTCCACGGTTGACTCACTCGAGATCACACCGATATCGCCCGTCAGTATCCAGGTTGTGCCTCCTTCAACAAAAAGAGGGGAATCCCCGTCCACATAACGAGTCATCAGCATCGGGCCTGAAAGAGCAATCCGCGCCTGAGAATCACGCTCAACAGTTCGCACCTCAACACCGGGCTGAGGCACTCCGTTATAGATGCACCCTCCGCACGTTTCCGTCATCCCATACGTCGTGACGATATTCAGACCATGGCCTCGTGCCACATCCAGTAGATCCGAACGCGTGTGCGCGCCACCAACCAAAATTGCGGACAGTCGCGAAAGAGCCTCAATCACCTCACCGTTAGCCAAGCACGAGGCCAACTGGGTCGGAACCAACGACAGATAACCGGGAACCTCATCCTCGGCCGTAGCACCAGCGGTCGCAGGAAGAAGTGCTCGCGGATCGAAGCTGGCAGAGGTATCAACGATTTGCGGATTCGTTTCAGCAACGGCCGCGCGAAGCAAAACCATCGCTCCGGCAATGTGGTGGGTCGGCAGTGCTAGAATCCATTTTCCCGGCCCGGAAAGGGATTCGTGCGTTGCCTGCGCGGACGCGATCAACGCATCGATCGACAAGCCCACAAGATGAGGTGTGCCTGCGGACGAACCGGACGTGGGAATGACTAGGTCGACACCGCTAAAGAAATCAGGCTCGGTGATCGCCGGATAGAGTGAGGGGAAACGTTCGGCTGGAAACGCGTCTTCGACAGTTGCCAAGGCCCCGCGCAGAGTTGATGGCGGAACATCCTTCGGATCACGCATCACAACCACCGTGTGAGGTGCGGGGTGATTCGGGTCAGCCTGGCGTTCTTTGTAAAGCTCCACCAGCTTGTGAAGAGCCGCATTTGCAAGAGCGACAGCTCCGATCGAGGTTCCTCCAGGTACAACCAGCGTTCGAGTTGGCAATGCGGATCCCCCTAGAATGCGTCTCTTCTATGCTGCGTACAGCCTAGGTTGCACGCATAAAAAGCGCTCAATTAAGCCAAGAATGATCGTGGAATTGTGGCAGACTTCCCAGTCCTCCTTGTGGGACTCAAGTCGCTTGAAAAATGTACAACCGATAAGGTTGAGCCGATGTTGAACACGCTGAATTCCAAGATGAAGTGGACGGTCGCAGGTATCGTTGCGACTGTTCTTGTCGCCCTGGGTGCCTCCGGCGCATATGCCGCGTATTTCGCTCACAAGGCTCTGCCCGGAGTCGAGATCGCTGGTGTTTCCGTTACGGGGATGACGCGCGACCAGGTCAAAGAGTCCATCGCCCAGCGAGTTGAGGACACCATCGTGACGTTCGACGTTGACGGTGCGACCTCGCAGACGACTCTTGCCGATGCTGGCGTTACTGTTGACGTTGACAAGACCGTCGACGAAGCATTCGAAGGCAACAAGAATTTCTTCACTGAAATGAAGGCTCTGTTCGTCAAGAAGGACGTTGCTCCGGTTCTGGTCACCGACGACGTGATCCTGTCCGAGTTCGCGACCACGCTGGCTGAATCGACCGGCACTGCCGCCAAGGAAGGCACGGTTGTCCTTGGCAGCGACGGTGTCACTTTCGAAGGCACCGAAGCTGTCGCTGGTGCGCTAATCGATACACAGACCGTGAAGGACGGCGTACTGGCACAGGCGAGTACACTGACCTCCGGATCCGTTACTCTTTCTCCGGTTCAGCGTGAGCCTAAGGCGACAACCGAAGACGCCGCCGAGAAAGCCACTGAAGCAAATGCTCTGGTCGCCGTTGACGTTTCGATCAACACCGGAACAGAAACCGTGAGCGCAACACCGGCAGAAAAAGCATCGTGGATTGAAGTCACCACAAACGAAGACGGCTCGCTGAAGGCTCCTTCGGTCAACCTTGAAAAGGCCACCGCGTGGGTTCAGGCAACCGCTGAAGCATCAAACACCGCCGTTGTGAACGGTGTGAACAATGTGAACTCTGCAGGTCAGGTTCTGACTGTCTTCAAGGAAGGCCAACCTGGCAAGAGCGTCAACAATGTCGATGCGATCGCTCAGGCACTGGTTGAATCTGTCAACGCCCAGACCGCGTACAGCGGCGAATTTACCTATGACGAGGTTCAACCCACCTACGAGAGCCGTCAGGTCGCTGAAGGCGCAGAAAACCTGGTCTACCAGGCGCTTGACGGTGAAAAGTGGATCGACGTCAACCTCAGCGAAAGCACCGTCATTGCATATGAGGGTGGCACGGTCGTTGGCGGCCCCTACTACATGGTTCCCGGCGCCCCCGCGACCCCGACTGTCACCGGCACCTACCACGTCTACTTGAAGTACGCGAAGCAGACAATGCGTGGCGAAAACGTTGACGGTTCCAAGTACGAAACTCCGAACGTCCCATGGGTTACCTACTTCACCGGTAGCTACGCGTTCCACGGTGCACCATGGCGTTCATCTTTTGGTTGGTCCGGCCCCGGTGGTTCGCACGGTTGTGTGAACATGCCGGTTGAAGCGGCCAAGTTCATCTACGACTGGTCCGACTACGGCACCACGGTGGTTTCCCACTACTGAGGTATGCCCAGGCTTTTACTGGGGCCCGCTATGGGCTTTTACCAAGGCTTTTACTGGGCCTGCTACAGGCTTTTACCTACGGGCTTCAACCAAGGTCTGTCCGCACGTTTTTATAGTGAAGGCTCAGCGGTTGTATGTCGCTGAACCTTCACTGCGTTCTGGCTTCCTCGGTTTAGAAGTAGTACGGGTGCCCGCTCCAATCGGGCTGACGATGCTCTAAGAATGCATCGCGTCCCTCTTGTGCTTCCGCGGTCATATACGCCATGCGTGTGGCCTCGCCCGCGAACACCTGCTGGCCTGCCATTCCGTCATCTGCCAAATTGAAGGCGAACTTGAGCATACGGACTGCCTGGGGGCTCTTGGTAGCGATTGTGGCAGCCCACTCGAGCGCGCGTTCCTCCAGTTGCGCATGGGGAACCGACGCATTGACGACGCCCCACTTTTCAGCAGTATCGCCGTCATAGCGCTTAGCGAGGAAGAAGATCTCGCGTGCCCTCTTGTCGCCGACCTGGCGGGCCAGCAGAGCTGACCCATATCCGGCGTCAAAGGACCCAACATTCGCGTCAGTCTGCATGAACGCAGCGTGCTCTTTCGACGCGACGGACAGGTCACAGACCACGTTCAGAGAATGCCCGCCACCGGCAGCCCACCCAGGAACTGCCGCGATGACAACTTTCGGCATGGTACGAATCAAACGCTGAACTTCAAGAATATGCAGGCGTCCAGCCTGAGCAGGATCTACTTGCTCGCGACGAACTAAAGTGTCGGCTTGAGAGTCAGCTCCGTCCACTTCGTAGCGGTAGCCGTCATTGCCTCGCACGCGTTGGTCTCCGCCCGAACAGAAGGAATAGCCACCGTCCTTGGAGCTGGGGCCATTGCCCGTCAGGATCACCGCTGCGACATCGCCCGTCATCCGTGCGTGGTCGAGGCAACGATAGAGCTCATCAACGGTGTGGGGGCGGAAGGCGTTTCTAATGTCGGGGCGGTCAAATGCAATTCGAACGACGGGCATGTCGGCGCCCTTGGGGCGGCCGTCTTCGGCTTCGCCACGCGAAATACCGCGGTGGTATGTCATGTCGGTCAGCGTGAATCCTTCGACCTCGCGCCAGCGGGCAGGGTCGAAAGTATCGGAGATGAAAGGCAGTGCGCTCATGCAACCAGCCTAGCCTCTTGCCTTCCGTGAAGCGCACGAGGCCGGGATTCCTTGTGGAAACTAGTTATCCACAGGTGTCGCCTGTGAATAACGACAATCTACAACTGGGCGTCCTCACAGTTTGTTGAGACGCCAATTCGGGCACAATGGAAGTATGAGCGAATCCCATGGCGAACTGACGCGCATTGATATGGCATCTTTGCCGAGCCATGTTCGTCGCATTCTTGATGGTGTCGATGATCTGCTTCTTCACCATCTGCCGATGAACGTGCGTTTTAGGCGCGTGACCAGCAGGGAAGGACTGCTATTACACGGGCCGTCCGGCTGGGCAGAAGCAGCGCCATTTTGGGATTATGACCCGGTTGAATCCTCAACCTGGCTGGCTGGCGCCCATTCGGTAGCGACTGGACCGCGCAGAACTTCACTGCGAGATCGCGTTCCCGTGAATGTCACGATTCCGGTTGTCTGCGCATCCGATGCCTACCAGAGAGTCATCAGTTCGGGTGGTTGCGCTACGGCGAAGGTGAAAGTTGCGGATCCCAATACTGAACTGGGTGAAGATATTGCTCGAGTCGAAGCCGTTGCTCAGGCGCTTGTTGATACGGTCGGAGCCGAACACGGTCGTATTCGAGTCGATGTGAATGCCGCATGGGATGTGGACTACGCGCGAAAAGCCATTCCCCAGCTAGACCGTGCAGCAAAGCAGGTGGGCGGTCTTGAATACGCAGAACAGCCGTGTGCCAGCGTCGAAGATTTGGCAACCTTGCGTCGTTCAATTGATGTGCCCATTGCTGCAGACGAATCAATTCGCAGGGCGGATGATCCTCAGGCAGTTGCGCGCGCTCAGGCCGCGGATGTTGCGATCATTAAAATTGCTCCGCTTGGTGGAATCGAACGAGCCCTACAGATTGGTGAGCAAACCGGCTTGGACCTGGTGGTTTCATCTGCCTTGGAATCCAGCGTTGGCCTGGGAGTCGGTGTGCGGGCCGCTTCGCTTCTGCCAGGAACAGTACGCGCGTGCGGATTGGCGACATCGCACTTCTTGGCTTGTGACGTTGTCCCGCAAAGCCTGCTTCCGGTTGATGGGTTTTTGCCGGTGTGCGACGTTGAACCAGATCAGAGTCTGGTGGATGCCCACCTCGTTGACGCTGAAATACGTGACCGGTGGCTTCACCGTCTTGACCTCATGTGTGCGCATCTCGAATCTGTCGCTGGAGGACATCATGCCTGAATCCCAGTCAATTGTTCTTGCCCAGCGCATTGTCGGTGCGCTGATTGCTGCGGGTGTCAATGACATCGTGTACTGCCCTGGGTCTCGTAGCGCGCCCCTTGCCTACGCTCTTGACTCAGCAGTGCGGGGCGACCTTGTCCGCGCCCATATTCGTCTTGATGAGCGCTCAGCTGGATTCCTCGCACTCGGCTTGACCAGAAGAGGGGCAAGCGAGCCCACCTGCCAAGACGTCGAGGACCTGTCGCCGGTTGCGATTGTGACGACTTCGGGCGGGGCGGTGGCTGAGTTACATGCGTCGGTCGCAGAGGCCGCTCACGCTCACCGGCCTCTGATCGTTCTCAGCGCGGATCGTCCAGATGAAATGCGCGGTGTTGGGGCATCTCAAACCACGATTCAGCACGGCATTTTCGGTCCGCACGCTCCAACTGTCCTTGATTTGCCAGCGGATAGCGAGCCCGATCAGCGTGTTGACTCGCGAGTGGCTCGAGCCGTGCATCGCGCATGTGGTAGACCGTCAGGTGTTGCGGGTCCCGTTCACATCAATGTTGCGTTCCGTGATCCGCTGACACCTCAGTCAGGTTCAGCGACACTTGAGCCTTTGTCTCTTGCCAAGGTTTCATCGCCGTCGATCTACCTACCTCGTCGTCTCGGTCAGGCGTGGGAAGAGGTCGTTGATTCGTCACTGCGAACTGTGATCGTGGCGGGCGATGGCGATGACCAGAGTGGGCAAGCCTGGGCGGATTATGCGAAGATCCCGATTTTTGCTGAACCGACCAGTGTTCTTGCGTGCGATCCGAATCGAATTGCTCACCAGCAGGTGCTCCTTGCCTCGCCCTTAGCAGAACAGATTCAACAGGTGATCGTTACCGGTCGTCCGACCCTGTCGCGTCCCGTGTCTGCGTTACTTGGGCGCAATGACATTCGTTTGATTGTTGTCGATCCGCATGATGAGTGGGTTGATGTTCAGGGGCGTGCCAGTGAAGTGGTGGCGTCGCTTGCTCCGCCACGCCAGATTTCAACGGACGATGCGTGGCTGGAGCAGTGGAAGGAAGCTGGGCGAAGAGTCTCCCAGCAGATTCGCACGATTCTTGATGAATCCCCGATGTCTGTGCTTGTTCTTGCTGACTTGGTGTGGAGTCACGATTCGCGTCCGCTGATGGTGGGAGCATCTAACTCGATCCGTGCGCTTGACCTGGTTGGTGTTGATGGGCATGGGCGCTCCGTTGTTTCTCACCGGGGGCTTGCGGGAATTGATGGCACGATTGCTTCTGCGATTGGTCTGGCATGTGTTCGCGAAGAGCCGACTGTTGCGCTGATGGGGGATCTGACGTTCTTCCACGATGCGGGTGCGTTGGCTATCCCAGCGGACGAGGCCGTCCCCGATTTGTTGATCTTTGTTGCTGACGATGGCGGCGGGTCAATTTTCTCCACCCTTGAACACGGTCGCCCAGAAAACGCTCCGACGTTCGAGAGATGGTTTGCGACTGCTCAACCGCAGTCTCTTGAGCATTTGGCTCACGCCTACGGCGTGGATTATGTGGAATGTATGACGCGTCAGGACGTGATGCGCGAGCTTGATTCCGACGTACACGGGATCCGGATTTGTCATGTGAAATGTGCTCGACCTGCGCAAATTGCTGATGTGAGGAAGCTGGCGGATCAGATTGAGTACCACAGGAAACGTACAGGAAAGATTCAGTGAGTCGGCAAGAAGCGGGTGCACACTAATGTCATCAGCTTCTAAGAAGCACTCAGTTTTAACACGCTAGCTAATGAAGGATCCGCAATGAGCGACTCACCCAACAATGGCGAACAGCGCGCCTTGTCATCAGAACCGACGAAGGCAGAAACTACCCCCACAGCTAAGCCAGCACCACGTGTCCAAACGCAGGCCAGTGACGCGGGCGCTTCGGGGACGTCGGAATCGACTCCGCTCTCCCGCTGGGCGGGGCGTCCCGCTCAAGTCTCTGGTTCAACCACGCCAACAGAGTCGTTTCCAACTAGGCCGACAGAGTCGTTGCCTCACGCAAGGTTTGCCCGTCCAGCTTCACCCGCTCAGCAGGCGAGCGCGACCGGTTCGACTCCCGCGCAACAGCAGGGGTCATACGGAACAGGTTCTGCGTACTCCGGCGTGACCTCCGGTGGCACCTACCGATCTGCAACGAGTGGCCAGCCCTACCAGCCGTCGAGCTCTCAGGCTTACCAGGGCGCGGGGGCCACTCAATCAGCAGGCTTTCACCAGCCGAATCAGCCAGGATCGCGTTCGCAGGGAGCCTCGTATGCGGGCGGGAATGGGCCGACGACGCAGACTCACGCCTACCCCTCACCTTTGAGTGCACCGACAAATACGCCGACGGCACCTGTTGCAACGCAGAGTCCGAAGCGTCGCGGTCCTAGCTGGCTTGCAATGATCCTTGGCATGATGGCTACCGTTGCCGTGTCCCTGTCGGGAGCCTTCGTGATGCTCAATGTCGGCCATGGAAAGGCAAGCGAAACCGATTCGTCAGCAAACACGGCGACAAGCGCGTCAACCGTCCAGCCTGTTAATGCCAGCGGTGAAGACCCTGACTGGCAGGCGGTTGCGGCAGCTGTCCAACCCGCGGTTGTCACGATTTCAGTGCAGTCCAGCTCGTCCTCCGGTGTCGGATCCGGTGTCATCTACAACGCTCAAGGCGACATTGTCACGAACTACCACGTCGTTTCAGGTGCGACCGGTGCCGATGCAACGATCCAGGTGACTCTCAGCGATGGTCGCTTGTACAACGCGACAGTCGTCGGAACTGACCCGACAACTGACCTTGCTGTTATTCGCCTGGAAAACGCTCCTTCCGACCTGACGGTCGCCGCCTTCGGTTCGTCGTCAGACTTGGCTGTCGGCCAGGAAGTCATGGCCGTGGGCGCTCCGCTGGGCCTGTCAAACACTGCAACCACCGGTATTATTTCCGCTCTGAACAGGCCAGTTGAAGTTTCGAGAAGCAAAGAAGACTCTCAAGAGCTCGACCCGAACGATCCGTTCGGTCAACTGCCTGGTTTTGGTGGCGGACAAGAAGAAAATCAGGCTCGGGCTCAGGCCTCCACGGATACTCAGATCACCAATGCCATCCAAGTTGATGCATCCATTAACCCTGGTAATTCCGGTGGCCCGCTGTTTGATGCGACCGGTCGGGTGATCGGAATCAACTCGTCGATTGCGTCGAACACCAGCTCGGACAAGGCCGGGTCGATCGGCTTGGGCTTCGCTATCCCCGTTGATTTGGTGACCTCCGTGGCCGATCAGCTAATCGCAACCGGCACTGTTGACCATGCGGTTCTGGGCGTTTCGGTGACCACGAAGGCTGTTGCCGTTGACGGTTCTAACGTTGCAGGCGCCTCGGTTGAGGAGTTGACGCGTGGCGGTGCCGCCGCTCAGGCCGGGTTGCAGGCAGGGGACGTGATCACCGCCGTTGATGGAGAGCCGGTGTCCTCGTCGAAGCAGTTGACCGGGTACATTCGTCGCTACCGTAGCGGTCAGGAAGTAACGATCACCTACGTCCGCAATGGTGAGAAGCAGGATGTGACCGTCACGCTCGGCAAGGCGTCCTGATAGCTCTGCTAATTCGAACTCTCGGTGGGCTCACCCTTTGGGTGGGCCCACCTGTGTGTATGTGCATGTCGCGATTTGCGCTTGGCGCGGACAGTTACTCCAAAAAGATGTGACATGTCTCGCGGGAGTGCGGGGGGGGTGGCGCTTTCTGGGTGACGAGGAAGATAATGTAAGCGTCCCATTGTATATGCGAGCCGGAGTTTTCCTCGTTGAGAACAAAGGTGTTTCTAAGAATAAGAGGTGAGTGATGAAGAATCATCGATCTCCGCGGAAGGCGGGGGGGGAGCCGTGTAGAGCGCCTACTTGCGCTCGCCGTCTCTGCCTCGGTAGTCCTAGTAGGCGTACCAGCAAGCGCATGGGCTACTGAACAGATAGAAGGCTCAGAGAGTGCGGTTTCTCAGGTGCAGACTCCTGCGTCTCAGACTGCGCCGACCGATTCGTCATCCCAGGCAGATGCATCGAACAAGGGGACGGGAGCGTCGGCTTCAAATTCGAGCGATTCTAAGAATGCTACAACGGAAGACAAGCAGTCGACTGACTCTGCTGAACCAACCGATTCGTCATCGCTTCCTTCTCAAGCGTCACCCTCCGATTCAAATAAGATAGCTCAGCCACGCAGGCTTCCTCGTATGGCGCCGGCTAACAAGTCTCTGTCTGACGTCTGGGTGAATGCTGATTCTGGCACTGATGATAATGCTGGCACTTCTGCGGATGCGCCACTTGCATCGCTGAAAGCTGGTTTAAATGCACTTGGTGACGGCGGAACTTTGCATATTGCAGGCACGTTCACAACCGGCACTCCACTCACTATCCCAAGTGGTGCACACCTTGACGTGTACTCAGATGCCACCTTTACCGGTTCAAACGGCCAAAAGGGCATCATTCTTTCTTCCGGTGCGAAGCTGGGTGCCTCTCATGGCGCTAGGCTCACGATGAGCGGTTTTGCAACTGCTCTTGATATTGCTTCTGGCGCGGAAGTCAACGATGGTATCTACATCCTTGATCGGAATGCGATTGCTTTTCACCTGAAAGGCACATTCAATGGTTCGTCGCGAGAGGCGCTGACCGTATCTGCCATGGAGAGCACTGGGCGAGCTTTCACCTATGGGACAGGTTCTAGCTTCAACAACTGCACGGTGAATGTGCAAGCGAAGAATGAAACGAGCGAGCAGTACGCTCCGCTTGTGATGAGCAATGCGTCGCTCACCACGCGCGGAGTCTGGTTCTACCTGAACCCTGTAAAAGACACGTATATTCTTGATCTGAATAACTCTGACTTATATGTCTACAAAGCCACTGGTTCTTATCATTACAAGCAGACGATGGCAATTGAGGGTCAGAGTCGAATCATCAACGGCTCTACGTTGACCTCTGACGGATCGCGTATTACTAATGGCCAAGACTCAACCATGGAAGTCACCGACTCCACGGTGGTCTTCAAAAACAGCACCGCGGGTGGCTTAAACGTCAACTACGCAAATTCAAACGCCACGTTTACGAACTCCACTCTCGTCGGTGAAAACCTGCGGTACACCCCGCTATTCGGAGCTGGTCTAAATAAGCCAGAAAAGCAGTTCATTAAGTTTGTTGGCAACAGTGTTATCAACACTGCTGCGGTAGATAAAATAGCTGATAATGGTGGTGCGAACCCTCCTGCGCAGTACGTTGTAACCGGTGGCTCGTTCAAGATCGCTTATGATCCAAGCTACAACTATAACGTCACCACGCCGACGAACGGTGCCGAGAACGGTAATGAGCGACTGAGCCTGCTAACCTTGGCCGATTCTTCCACGAACGTGTTGAATCCGAAGAACATTAATGGTGACAGGTACACCTATAACGTCGAGCGTGCCTCAGATGATGGTCTCAAACACGTGTGGGTACCAAGCGCCAAGGTTACCTACGTATTGAACAACTCCAACGCCTCATTCGCAGACGGGGCACAACAGTCCAAGACTGCCACCACAATTCGCGGGTATGCCCTCGACATGATTGCTGGAAATGTGGATCCCGGTACTCCGACTGACGCGAATGGAGTCGAGTTCCTCGGCTGGTTCTATAGGGATGCCGCTGGTGTGGAACACTCGTTTGAAGCTTCATCTGTCGTGGATACGAACCTTGAGGTTTACGCTAAGTGGAATGCAGCGTCGGTGATCTACCACAACAACAACGGTGGCACGAACTTCGTCAGTGCCGTTGCTCCCTCGGCTCAGTCAGCGACTGTTCTGGACTTTGACTCGATCAGCGCTCAAGATTCAACATTTGCTGTTCCAGGAAAGACGTTCAAGCATTGGACGACGGATCCTGCAGGGCATGGCAAGCCGATTGCTCCGGGCGAGACTCTTCCCGTGACGGGTGCATCAAGCATCGACTTGTATGCGCAGTACGACGTCAACCTGTATCAGGTTGCATTCTCTGCAAATGGCGGTCGCTTCTCAGACGATTCCGTTTTCAAGACGAACCCAGACGTGTTCACGGTGATTACCGATCCCAACGGTGGCGACGTCGCAGTACTGAAGAAGAAGGCAGAATACGGCGACGAGTTCCGCTCTCTTCTTGGTGCGCTCGACTACAACACGCTTGTGCCGGATCAGAAGGCTCAGAAGAACGGATGGATACTCGGCGACACGACGAGTTGGTACGCAACCCCCACCGGTGGAAAGAGCTATAACTTCAAGGACCGGAAGTCGTGGTTGTTCTCCAGACCAGGAGATAACCCACAAATCACGGAAGATGTGACCTTCTACCTCGGATGGAAAGAAGATCCGAAGGTTGAAAAGATCCAGCAGGATGGTGAAATCCCCGGAGATATCTGGGGTGTCAGCCCCGCCGAAAGCTCCAAGGAACAATTTGTTCGCGTTGGCGACACATTCAGCGTGACCGGTGTTATTAACGCAGATTCCATCAAAGATCAGATGAACATGATTGAATCGTTGTTCCCTGAGGTTACGGGTAGTGATCGTTCTGCGGTCATGATGGATCGAAGCGCTAACAGCGAAAACTCGAAGCTTTCACAGATTGCTTTGACTTCTCCGACATCGACGTTCACTGCAACGTTGACCATGCCGGAGGGCGTCACTATCCCTGAGTCTCCTCAGGTGACCCCGGCAGGTTTGGGTGATGCTTTCGAGGTCACGGACGTGAAGGTTGATGATCGCGACATCACCGTGACCCTGAGCCTGAAAGCGGGAATGACGGATTACGCCAAACTCAAGGCGGCTGTAGAATCTGTTACCCCGATGGCTGATGGCGGTTTAACGCTGACGGTTAATGGTTTGGGTATCGATGGTGACAAGGTTGCCAACGGTGACAAGCTCACGCTAAGCGGAAAGGTTACCGGTTCATTCTCGGCAGTTGCTACAAGCCCCGGTGGTACCTCAAAGCGTTTCAAGTTCGCTTGGAATGCGGTGCAAGATCTTCCGACAAGGGATCCGAACTCGAGCAACGTCAAGGCAATTGAGTACACGCTCGTTGTAGTGAAGCCGTATCAGGGGATTCTGCCCGCCGATATTCTGGTTGGTGAAGAAACTCAGCATCATGCTGCTTACCCGGTGCGTCGTGGGGAATCGCTCGACTTTGTAGGCGCACTGAATGTTGAGCCTATTAAAGAACAAATGAAAGCAATCGAGGCTCTTTATCCTGGGGTTGCTGATTACGAGAAACTTGGGATTCAGGTTCGCAACTTTGGCTTCGAAGCAACCTTCACTATGCCGGAAGGCCTCTCGCTTCCGGCAGAAGTCACGCCACAAGCTCTGGACTTTGGTGAAGGCTTCAAGGTTGAGGAAACATCAGTTCACGGTCGAACCCTTACGGTGAAGATGACGCTGAATAAGGACGTCACGAACTACGCACAGTTGAATAAGATTGTTATGGATGCTGGTGCGAAGGATCACTGGATGAAGATGGTTATCCCCGGTGTCACGGTTAATTCGGATGCTCCGGCTGGTAAGCAACTGACGGTCTTTGGTGAAGTCACCGGCGCGTTCGAAGCGACAGCTACCTCTGAAGCAGGAACGGCTAAGGAATTCAACTTCTTGTGGAGTGCGGAACAGTGGCCTGATGGCAGGGATGGCATGGCCGATGCTTCGGATAAGTCCATTCGTTTCACGGTCATCACTCCGGAGCAGACGCTGTTGCCCGCCGACATTCTGGTCAATGGTGATACCGAGAATTCAGCTATCCACATGACCAAGCGTGGAAGTGAATTGAACTTCTCGGCAGACCTTGATGTCAGCGGGATTCAGAAGAAGATGGAAGAGATCGAAGAGAGCAACAACGTGCCCGCGGAGCACTTCGATCGAGTGTTGGTGAAGCAGATCGAGAGTGAATTCACGACTCGCATTAGTGTTCCTGAAGAATTTCGAGCAGTCTGGCCGAAGGACAAGGCAAGCTACGCGCTGACCGGAACGGATGCTTTTGAGATCTCGGATGTGACGTATGCAGATGGTGTCGTCACTATTTCGATGAGGCTTAAGGGCGACTACCCGACGTACAAGGCTTTGCGTCAAGCAATTCATGATGACACGAAGCCGAGCTTGAGTCTGACAGTGGCTGGCTTCAAGGTGCCAGACACCGCGCCACTCGACCAGAACATCACCGTGAGCAGCGAGGTTTCTGGATACATGAAGGCGTTGGCTGCAGTTGAAGGTGGTCGTTCGGCATCGTTCTCGATGGAATGGGTTTCTGTCCAGAAGGAAGGCGGACGTGACAAGATCCTCGAGGGAACTGACAGCTCAGCAGTTCAGCTCACCTTGAAGGTCACGGAAGATCCTGCAGTTATCGATGTCAAGCCACCATCGCTTGCAAAACTCCCGAAGACGGGTGCTACGCACCTTGGGCTGTCTGTGTACATGTCGCTAGCTTTCCTTGTTGCAGGTGGCGTCATGGTGGCATCCCAACGACGTACTCGCAAGGAGTTCAACTGATCGGCGTGGAGAGCGTTATTCGGTATAGCGTGCTGTACCAGTAGCTGAAGCGTCTGTCAGACGAAACAAGACCCTGGCTTCTGCGGACACAGTATGTGCCCGTAGAAGCCAGGGCCTTACTGTCTATCAACCGTTGATTTTTGGAGCGGTCTAGGGGTTTCTCTTCTGCTGCAAGTGCGCCGACTGCACTTGGTGCGACGGTTTTGCTTGGATAGTCGTGTTTTTGTCGCGTTGGGTGTAGTTGGGGTCACGTTAGGACCTTGATCTAGGCGCCTGTTGCACCTGACGCGACGGTTTTGCTTGGATAGTCGTGTTTTTGTCGCGTTGGGTGTGGTTGGTGCCGTGTGTGGGTTGGTTTTTTGTTCCCGACTGCACTTGGTGCGACGGTTGTGTGTCTAAAAGCTTGGATTTGTCGCGTTGGGTGTAGTTGGTGTCGTGCCACGACCCTGACCTTGGCCCCGGTTGCACCTGAGGCGACGGATATGTGTCTAAAAGCTTGGATTTGTCGCGTTGGGTGTAGTTGGTCCCCCGCCACGACCCTGGCCCTGGCACCGGTTGCACCTGACGCGACGCTCTACCCGCCAAGCGACAAAGTCAGCCGGCCAAGGATGCCCCTCACAAGCTGAGTGCGTCCAGCAGTGGCGCCATCTTCTGGCGCGTTTCTGCAAGCTCAATCTCAGGATCAGAATCCGGCATAATCCCGCCACCAGCAAAAATGCGCAGTGTATGTCCGTCGTCTTCAACAAGGCCACAGCGCAGGGCAATGCAGAATTCACCCTCACCGTCGGCGTCGATCCAACCGACTGGTCCGGAATAGCGTCCGCGCGCGGTTTGCTCGTGAACTTTCAGCAGTTCAAGCGCTTCGAGGCGCGGTGTCCCGCAGACTGCTGCGGTCGGATGTAAAGCGGCGACTGCATCCAACAGGTTCGAATCTGCCAAAGTGGCGTGAATGTCGGAAGCAAAGTGGACGACGTTCGGGAGCTCCAAAATGAAGGGGGTATCGGGCGCGTTGACTTCAGATACTAGGGGAGCGAGCGCCGAAACAACGGAATCAACCGCCAAAGTGTGTTCGCGACGATCCTTCGCGGATGCGAGCAATTCGTCGGCATGGCCGGCGGGTGCAGTTCCAGCCAAGACTCGCGAACGCAGTTGAGAAACGTGCACGGACGCGAGCATTTCAGGAGTGGCGCCCACAAGGTCATGGACGGCGAAACGCCAGGTCTGCGGGTAGAGCCTATTGAGTCGAGCAAGAAGATAGCGCTGGTCAATCGCGGTTTCAGCCCGTACGAGCATGTCGCGCGCCATGACGGCCTTCGCGGCATCCCCAGCCTGGAGGCGCCTCGCGAGTTCTTCGACGCTGGACGCCCATTCGGCTTGCGTCATCCTGCCGGTATCGGTCACGAGGCCGCCCGGCCCGGTCAGTTCGCTGTCCTTAAAACTGGGGCGGAGCTGGGTGAGCACCTCAAGTGGATCGCGAGCAGTATCCGAGCAGGACATTGAAACAGCCCAGCGTTCCTTGTTGGTCGTCGCGATCACGAATTCGGGGACGCTCAGGTATGAAACAGAGGGGGAAACGAAACCGTAGGACCCAAAAGCAAGGGGAAGGCTGAGGCCAGTGTGGTCGGTCTCGCTGATTGCGGATCGGCGCACCTGGTCCCACCACGATGCCGAATCGGAAATAGCGGACGGGGTGTTGGAGGACCATTCGGCGGCGGTGCCCCAGCCGACCATTGATTGACGCCACCCGAACCACACGAAAGGTGAAACGCCGTCGGGGATTAGTTCAAGCAGTGGCGTGTTTTCCCAGCGGGTGCCTTGAAGTGAGGCTGCACGCACACGCAAAGTGGGAACGGAAAGGTCGGTGGGCATGGGTCAATATTACTCGCGCAACTTTGCTGGGTTGTGCGCGCCTCACCTGAGTGGGGGTGTGTGGGTGAATCAATGCGGGTGTTTTACTGGTGAGGGCAGGCGTGGGAGCGGGGATGCACGAAGTGCGAACGAGCAGTGCGATATGGGCGCAGGTATGACACGAGGCTCCGACGTGGGAAGATAGGGGTATGGAGAATGAATCTTCGGGCGCACTGCGCGCTGACCTGACGAAATCGACCACCGACGTCGCATCGATGTTCGACCATGTTGCCGAGCGCTATGACCTTATGGATGCGCTGATGACAGGCGGTATGGACCACGTGTGGATGGTCGCGTTGCGCAACGCGGTTAAGCCGGCGCCGGGGGAGAGGATCCTTGACCTCGCTGCGGGCACGGGTGCGTCGTCGGCAGCCTTGGCGAAAGGCGGGGCGGAGGTTGTGGCTTGCGACCTGTCCGAAGGCATGATCGAAGTTGGTCGCCAGCGTCACCCCGACATTGAGTTCGTCCAGGGTGACGCGCTTGACCTGCAGTTCGAAGACGCGTCCTTTGATGCGGTGACGATTTCGTGGGGTCTGCGTAATATCCCAGATCCAGCTCGCGCGCTACGTGAGATGGCGCGAGTTGTTCGTCCACGAGGTCGCTTGGTTGTCTGCGAGTTTTCAACCCCGCCGAACGCGGTTTTCCGTAGGCTCTACAACTTCTATCAGTCCACCGTGATGCCGGTGATGGCGAAAGCAATGTCGTCGAATGATGTCGCCTATGACTATCTGATCGAGTCGATTCGTGATTGGCCGGATCAGCAAGATGTTGCTCGAATGATCGTCGCGAACGGCTGGGTCGATGTTCAGTACCGAAACCTTACTGGCGGAATCGCGGCACTACACCGGGCTGTGAAGCCATTGCCCTAAGGGGGCCAAAGATCAATGAGGAGGAAGGCGTGCCGAATTAGGCACGCCTTCTTTTTCCGAATTGAATGCATCTTTGTTAACGCTCGCATTTCACTTTTCCCGAAAATCCGCCTTTCCTGAAGAACGGGCGCACTCGTTGGCGCAACGGGCTACGCTTGCAATTCGGATCGCGGTGCAGTGCACACCGCTCCGACTTGCACATCTGCGCAGCCCGTACAGTTGCGCTCACTCTTGGGAGGGCTACCAGTGGTCAACGACCTTACTGGCGTAACGGATGCCGACGTCATTATCGTCGGTGCCGGACCTGCGGGTTCCTCCACCGCATATCACCTGGCAAAGCTAGGGATTGACGTCCTCGTCCTTGAAAAAGCAGAGTTTCCGCGCGACAAGATTTGCGGTGACGGCCTGACTCCCGCGGCCGTCCACGAATTGATCGCGATGGGCATGGACATCTCCACGTGGAACCGAAACCGAGGGCTGACCGTCGTCGGCGGAGGACACACGATTTCCCTTGATTGGCCTGATCAGAAGTCGCTTCCGGGCTATGGAATGACGCGCGCACGCATGCAGCTGGACCACGATCTGATCCAACATGCTGTGAATGCTGGCGCCCGTCTGATGGAGGGAATTACCGTCACCGGCGCACTGACCAGTCCAATGGGTCGCGTGTGCGGTGTGAAGGCAAAGAAGGGGCGCGGTAAAGATGCCGAAGCCTTGGAAATGCGCGCCAAGATGGTTGTCGACTGCGGTGGTGTTTCTGCCAGGCTCGCTACCTCTCTCGGCATCGAAAAAGCGACCAAGCGCCCCATGGGTGTTGCAGCGCGCGCCTACTTCAAGTCGCCTCGTGGCAACGAAGACTACATGGAATCCCAGCTGGAACTCTGGTCGGGCGTGCCCGGGCAATCGGCCCTGCTTCCCGGTTACGGCTGGGTCTTTCCCATGGGCGACGGAATCGTCAACGTTGGTTTGGGCTCTGTTGCCTCCACAGCCAATGCGACGCAGCTTCCCTACAAGAAAGTCTTCGAACAGTGGATCGCGAACGTGCCCGAGGAATGGGGATTCACCCCTGAAAATCAGATCGGTCCGCTCCGCTCAGCTGCGCTCCCGATGAGCTTCAACCGCAAGCCACACTACGTGTCGGGTCTCGTACTCGTTGGTGACGCAGGTGGCCTGGTGTCTCCGTTTAATGGCGAAGGTATCGCACCGGCTCTGAAGGCGGGTCGCTTCGCGGCCTCGTGCATCGCCCAAGCCTTCTCGCGCACTACGTCGGTAGGCATCGACCGCGCCATGAGCGAATACCCCGAACTTCTCCGCGAAGAATACGGTGGCTACTACCAGCTGGGCCGAGTCTTCGTGGCTCTTATTGAAAATCCGCGAATCATGCAGCTCTGCACTAACAAGGGCCTGCCAATTCCGCGACTTATGACTTTCGTTCACAAGCTACTTTCTGACGGCTATGAACGTAAGGGCGGCGACTTTGATGACCGCCTCATCACAATGTTGACAAAGATGGTGCCGTCCGTATGAACGCCCTTCACTTCTTTCAACCCTGGGAGGAACAATGACGAATCCCTATTTTCCGTTGCTGATTATGGCTGCGGCTGCACTCGTGCTGGCACTTGGTGGCCTTGGCGCATCGGCGATTCTCGGACCGACGAAGAAGTCTAAGACCAAAGCTGACAACTACGAATGCGGCATTGAACCGACCTCGGGTCACCTTCACGAAGGTCGCTTCCCGGTTCGTTACTACCTGGTCGCCATGACGTTCATCATTTTCGACATCGAAGTCGTCTTCATGTACCCGTGGGCAGTGAGCTTCAGCCAGCTCGGCCTGTTCGGGCTTATTGCAATGCTGACGTTCATCGCGCTCATCACCGTGCCATACGTGTACGAGTGGCGACGCGGTGGCCTGGATTACTGAGGGACAGGAGCAGATAAATGGGTCTTGAAGAAAGCCTGCCCGCTGGCGTTGCGCTGACAAGCATCGAGAAGGTTCTCGGCCTTGCACGCAAGTACAGCCAGTGGCCAGTCACCATGGGTCTGGCATGTTGCGCTATTGAAATGATGGCAGCCGGCACACCTCGATTCGATATGTCCCGCTTCGGTCTGGAAGTTTTCCGTGCGTCGCCGCGTCACTCGGACATGATGATCGTTTCAGGTCGTGTCAGCCACAAGATGGCTCCCGTTATTCGTCGTGTTTACGACTCTATGCCGGAACCTAAATGGGTTATTTCGATGGGTGCATGCGCATCATCGGGCGGCATGTTCAACAACTACGCCGTCGTTCAGGGATGCGATCACATCGTTCCCGTCGACGTCTACCTGCCTGGTTGCCCGCCCCGTCCCGAGGCCCTGATTCACGCGGTTCTGACCCTGCGTGAGCAGATTGGTAAGGAACCACTCGGCGTTCACCGTCAGGAAATTGCCCGCAAGGCTGAACAGGCAGCTCTCGCTGCAACGCCCACCCACCAGATGAAGGGACTCCTCGCATGAGTGACGAAATCGTCACCCCGGACGACTCCCAAGTCGTAGCCAAAGCCCCGCAGCGTGCGTTCGGTGCACCCGAACTGATGACGCGTCGCGAAGGCATGTTCCCCGATACGACCGGCTTTTCCGGCCTGGTGAAGGAATCTTTCCTTCCCGGCGAAACGCCGCGCCCCTACGGTGGCTGGTTCGACAACGCAGTCGACATTCTTGAAGAACTGATCGAAGCCGACGGTCTGAAGGTTGAAGAGGTCATCGAAAAGGTTGTTGTCGACCGCGGTGAACTGACGATCTTCATTGTCCGCGATCATATTGCTCGTGTTGCAAAGTACCTGCGTGATGATGCAGATCTTCGTTTCGAGCTCTGCCTTGGTACGAACGGTGTTCACTACCCGTCAGACGAAGGTCGCGAACTCCACGCGATCTACCCACTGATGTCGATCACCTACAACCGCAACATTCGTCTTGAGGTCACGTGCCCCGATGGTGACCCGCACATTCCCTCCATCGTTTCCGTCTACCCGGCAAACGACTGGCAAGAACGTGAAACGTGGGACCTCATCGGCATCATCTTCGACGGTCACCCGTCGCTGACTCGTACCGCACTGCCTGACGACTGGGTAGGACACCCCCAGCGCAAGGATTACCCGCTTGGTGGCGTCCCCGTTGAATACAAGGGCGCAACAGTTCCGCCTGCAGACACGCGGAGGTCATACAACTGATGAGCACACCAAACTTCCACGCGGCGGCTTCTTCAGCTCCGCTGAATATGGATGAAGTTCCCGAGGTCATGACCCAGGGTGGTGACTGGAAGGACGTTCTGAACGAAATCGAAAAGATTTCCTCCGAGCGCATCGTCGTTAACCTTGGCCCGGTTCATCCGGCAACCCATGGCGTTCTGCGTCTGATTCTCGAACTCGACGGCGAAACCGTTCGCGAAACCCGCGTTGACACCGGCTACCTTCATACCGGCATTGAGAAGACGATGGAATACCGTACGTGGACGCAGGGCGTGACGCTCTGTACCCGTATGGACTACGTTGCCCCAATCTTCCAGGAAGCCGTCTACTGCCTCGGCGTTGAAAAGCTCCTGGGCATCACGGATGACATTCCGGAGCGCGCGAACCTGATTCGCGTCTTGATGATGGAGCTCTGCCGCATCGCCTCGCACCTCGTCGCTATCGGTTCGACCGGTAACGAAATGGGTGCAACGACGATCATGACGATCGCATTCCGCGGTCGTGAAGAGATCCTCCGCATCTTCGAACGCATCACCGGCCTGCGTATGAACAATGCGTACATCCGCCCCGGTGGTGTCGCACAGGACATCGGCGAAGGCACCGTTGATTACATCCGTGAGCTTCTTCCGAAGGCTCGTCGCGATATTGGCGAGCTCGAGGATCTGACGAAGCAGAACCCGATCTTCAAGAAGCGCCTGTGCGACGTGGCTGTCATGCCGCTGTCCGCTCTGATGGCGCTTGGCACGACCGGCCCGGGTGTCCGCGCTGCGGGCTTGCCGCTCGACCTTCGTAAGTCGCAGCCCTACTGCGGTTACGAACAGTTCGAGTTCGACATTCCGACCCGAGACAAGTCCGACGTCTACAACCGTGTCATGGTTCGTTTCGACGAGTGCTACGAGTCGCTGCGCATCATCTACCAGGTCCTCGATCGTCTTGAGAAGTGCGAAGGTGCTCCCGTGATGGTCGCGGATCCGGCAATTGCATGGCCCGCACAGCTGTCGGTGGCAACCGACGGACAAGGCAACTCGTTGCAGCACATCTCCGAGATTATGGGCTCCTCGATGGAATCCTTGATCCACCACTTCAAGCTTGTGACCGAAGGCTTCACGGTTCCCGCTGGTCAGGTGTACCAGCAGGTCGAGCACGCAAAGGGCATCATCGGTGTTCACCTCGTTTCTGACGGTGGCACCCGCCCGTTCCGCGCCCACTTCCGTGACCCCTCGTTCGCAAACCTTCAAGCCATGGCAATGATGACCGAAGGCGGCCAGCTGGCCGACGTCGTCGTTGCACTTGCTGCCATCGACCCGGTGCTGGGAGGCGTTGACCGATGAGCTACACGCAGGAAGTTGAAGCCCGCCTGAGGGCTGAATCCGCAGAAATTATTGGCCGTTACCCGACTGGGCACGCACGTTCGGCTCTTCTTCCGATGCTGCACCTGGTGCAGTCCGAAGACGGCTACGTCAGCCCCGACGGTATCGCCCTGATCGCCGACATTCTGGGCTTGTCGCGTCCAGAGGTCAGCGCCGTTGCAACGTTCTACACGCAGTACAAGCGTCACCCTAACGGTGACTACTTGGTTGGTGTGTGCACGAACGCGCTCTGCGCAGTTATGGGTGGCGACGCGATTTGGGATGCCGTTTCCGAGCACGTTGGTGTGGGAAGCGACGAAACCAACGAATCTGGTCGCATCACCCTTGAGCGCATCGAATGCAACGCGGCCTGCGATTATGCGCCAGTCGTCATGGTCAACTGGGAGTTCTTCGACAATCAGACGCCCGAATCGGCGCTTGCTCTGGTCGATGACCTCGAAGCCGGTCGTCCCGTCCACCCGACGCGTGGCGCTGCGGTTGTCCCGACGTTCAAGGAAGTTGAGCACACACTCGCAGGCTTCCTTGATGGCCATGAAAACGAAGGCCCGTCCGCCGGTGAGCCATCCCTGCTGGGGCGCAAGCTCGCCGCGGAAAATGGCTGGACCGAGCCGGTTGCTGTTGCTGGCACCGAAGGTGAGCAGGGAGGCGAACAGGCATGACAGCATTTGCAGCTCCTGGGCCCCTCACACCGATCGTGACGAACGGTTGGGGTGAAGACCAGTCGTGGACTCTCGCTTCGTACCTGAAGCGCGGTGGCTACGAGGGTCTGAAGAAGGCCAACACTCTTGAAGCGGGCGACATCGTCCAGATCGTGAAGGACTCCGGTCTTCGCGGTCGTGGTGGCGCAGGCTTCCCGACGGGCCTCAAGTGGTCTTTCCTTCCACCAGATGACGGCAAGCCTCGCTACCTCGTTGTCAACGCTGACGAGTCCGAGCCGGGTACGTGTAAGGACATCCCGACCATCATGGCGAACCCGCATGTTCTGGTTGAAGGCATCGCGATTACCAGTCGCGCCATCAACTGCAAGCACGCGTTCGTTTACCTGCGTGGCGAGGTCGTCCACGTATACCGTCGTCTGCTGAACGCAATTAAAGAGGCAACCGATGCCGGTCTGCTCGGCGATCTGAAGATCACCGCTCACGCTGGTGCTGGCGCCTACATCTGTGGTGAGGAAACAGCGCTCCTCGATTCGCTCGAGGGTCGTCGTGGCCACCCGCGTTTGAAGCCACCGTTCCCGGCAGTCGCAGGTCTGTACGCCCGCCCGACCGTTGTGAACAACGTTGAGTCGATCTCCCAGGTCGTTGGTGTCTTCCGCAATTCGCCGGAATGGTACGCATCAATGGGCACGGAAAAGTCGAAAGGTCACGGCATCTTCTCCGTTTCCGGCCACGTGAACAATCCGGGTCAGTTCGAGGCTCCGTTCGGTATCACGATGCGTGAACTGATCGAGATGGCCGGCGGTATCCGTGAGGGTCACCAGCTGAAGTTCTGGACTCCCGGTGGCTCCTCCACCCCGATCTTCACCGAAGCTGAACTTGACACCCCGCTCGACTACGAGTCGGTCGGCGCTGCGGGTTCGATGCTCGGTACCCGCGCCCTGCAGGTCTTTGACGAGACCGTGTCGGTGGTTCGCGTGGTCACTCGCTGGATCGAGTTCTACCAGCACGAATCCTGCGGTAAGTGCACGCCCTGCCGTGAAGGTACGTACTGGCTCAAGCAGATCATGTACCGCCTTGAAAAGGGTCAGGGTCTTCCCGGAGATGTTGACCTGCTCGACGAGATCGCGCACAACATCGCCGGCCGTAGCTTCTGCGCCCTCGGCGATGCCGCTGCAACACCGGTCACGTCGGGTATTCAGCGATTCCGCGAAGAGTTCGAAGCCGGTCTGACTACTCCGGCCAATGAGCTCTTCCCCTACGAGGCATCCGCCATCTACGCCAGAGGAGGTGTCCGATGAGCGACGCTCCCAACATGGTTGATGTCGTCATTGATGATGTCCCTGTCGCCGTCCCGCAGGGCACGCTTGTTATTCGTGCAGCAGAGCAGGCTGGAATTCGTATTCCGCGCTTCTGCGACCATCCGCTTCTGGCACCGGTTGCTGCGTGCCGTCAGTGTTTGGTCGAGGTCGGTATGCCCGATCGCAACACCGGCGAACTTCGTTTCATGCCGAAGCCTCAGCCGTCATGTGCACAGACCGTCACTCCCGGAATGGTCGTCAAGACTCAGTTCACATCCGAGGTTGCCAAGAAGGCACAGCATGGTGTGATGGAGTTCCTGCTGATCAACCACCCGCTGGACTGCCCGATCTGCGATAAGGGCGGCGAATGTCCCCTGCAGAACCAGGCAATGACCGACGGCCGTGGAAAGTCCCGTTTCGCCGATGCGAAACGCACCTACCGCAAGCCGTTGCGTCTGACCAGCCAGATCCTGCTCGACCGCGATCGTTGCATTCTCTGCCAGCGTTGCGTGCGCTTCGGTAAGGAAATCTCCGGCGACGTGTTCATCGACTTGCAGGGCCGCGGTGGTGGTACGGCTCCGACCGACGACCACTACTTCATGGCAGAACAGATCGGCGCGTTCGACACGACTGCTCTGGACTTCCACAACCCGAAGCCGAAGGACCTGGGTAACGCCGGAATCTCCGGTCCCTACGGTGATGCAGGCATCATTGGTTCGGCAAACTCCGGTGACCTGACCGAAGCTGATTGTGATCAGACCGGTCGCCAGTTCGCGTCCTACTTCTCGGGCAACATCATTCAGATTTGCCCGGTTGGTGCACTGACCGCTTCCTCGTACCGCTTCCGCGCCCGCCCGTTCGACCTCGTGTCGACCGCGTCGGTTGCCGAGCATGATGCTTCCGGTTCTGCGCTCCGCGTCGATATCCGTCGCGGTGAGGTTGTCCGTCGTATGGCCGGCAACGATCCGGAGGTCAACGAAGAGTGGATCACCGACAAGGATCGCTTCGCTTTCGAGTGGGACAAGCAGGATCGCCTGACCACCCCGCTGGTTCGCGAAGACGGCACACTGGTTCCGACCTCGTGGTCGGATGCTCTTGACCGTGTCCGTAAGGGTCTCGAAGCTGCGGATCAGACGGGCTTCTTGCCCGGCGGTCGCCTGAGTTTCGAAGATGCCTGGGCATGGAGCAAGTTCGCTCGCACCGTCATCGGCTCCGATTCGATCGACGCTCGCGTTCGCACGATTTCCGCTGAAGAGACCTCGTTCTTGGCTTCGAAGGTTGCTGGCACGGGTCTTGGCGTCACCTACACCGACCTTGAAAATGCGGGGCAAGTCCTGCTGGTCGGCCTCGAACCTGAAGATGAAGCGGGCGCGATCTTCCTGCGCCTGCGCAAGGGTGTTCGTAAGGGTGGCGTGAAGGTTGCGACGGTTGCTCCGTTCACCACGAACGGCAGTGCGAAGATGAACGCGACTCTGTTGCGTGCCGCTCCTGGCACCGAGCCTGAGGTTGTTGCTTCGATTGCTGAGGGCGAACAGAACGCAGAGCTCGCAGTCGCACTGAACGGTGGCATCATCTTGGTGGGTGAGCGCGCAGCTCGCACCCCGGGCCTGCTCTCCGCGGTTGTCGAATTGGCTGAGCGTGCGGGCGCTCGTCTGCAGTGGGTGCCTCGCCGTAACGGTGATCGCGCCGCAGTCGAAGCCGGCCTGCTACCGGGCGTGTTGCCCTTCGGTCGTCAGCTGGGCGACGAGGCCGCGCAGGCTTCACTTGGCTGGAAGTCCTATCCGAAGGCCGCGGGCTTGGATGCTGACGCTCAACTTGCAGGTGCCCTCGACGGTTCGGTTCAGGCACTGGTCGTCGGTGGCGTTGACTACCGTGACTTCGCTGATCCGGCTCTTGCACTTCGCGCTTTTGAAACAGTTCCGTTCCTCGTGAGCCTCGAGGTTCGTTCCTCTAAGATCACCGAGTTGGCCGACGTTGTTCTTCCGGTTGCTCCACAGTTGGAAAAGAATGGCACGTCGATCAACTGGGAAGGTCGCCTGCGTCCCTACGGTCAGGCTGTTTCCGCTCGTTCGCTGACCGACCGCGATGTTCTGGTCAAACTGGCCGAGGAATTTGGCGAGGATCTTGGCATTCTGACGCTGACCGACCTCTACGACGAGGTCAACGCCATCAGTACCTGGGACGGCGCTCGCGCGGAGTTCATGCCGGTTGCTCCGCAGGCTCCTCAGGCAGTCGGTGCTGGTCAGGCAGTTCTCGCAACGCACAAGCCGATGCTTGATGCTGGCCGTCTGCAGGATGGTGCGCCATGGCTCGCGGGTTCTGCTCGTCGCGTGATCGCATTCGCTTCGCAGGCAACGCTGACAGGTGCCGGCGTGAATGCCGGTGAAGCCTTGACGCTTTCCACCGAACGTGGTTCCATCACACTGCCCGCGCAGATCGCGGACCTTCCCGACAACGTCGTGTGGGTTCCCGAATGCTCGCAGGGTTCTTCAGTCCATCAGTCGCTGGGTGACGCCGGTTGCCTCGTGGCTCTCAGCGCCACTGAGGAGGTGGCTCGATGAATCCCTTGCTCAGTGCGGTGCCTAATTACACCGCAGCAGATTTCTCGCAGGAAACATGGTGGCTGACGCTCATCAAGGCCGTCTTCATCATCGTTTACCTGATCCTGAACGTTCTTCTTGCCCTCTGGGTTGAGCGTCGTGGCCTCGGTCGCATGCAGACCCGTCCGG
The DNA here is from genome assembly GCF_030212665.1 of Pauljensenia sp. UMB9872. Classification (NCBI taxonomy): domain Bacteria; kingdom Bacillati; phylum Actinomycetota; class Actinomycetes; order Actinomycetales; family Actinomycetaceae; genus Pauljensenia; species Pauljensenia sp. UMB9872. The sequence continues at coordinate 61,562 of NZ_JASOER010000014.1, forward strand.
GCCCGAACGTGGCCGGCCCGCTCGGTTTGCTCCAGGCAATCGCCGATGCAGGCAAGCTTCTGTTCAAGGAAGACATGTGGACCCGCGGAGCCGATAAGTTCTTGTACTTCATCGCTCCGGCCATCGCAGCATTCAGTGCGTTTAGCGTCTTTGCTGTGATTCCGATGGGGCCGAACGTCAACCTGTTCGGTCACTCCAGCCCGCTTCAGCTGGCCGATATGCCGGTCGCAACGCTCTACATCCTAGCAATCACCTCGCTTGGCCTGTACGGCGTTGTCCTCGGTGGTTGGTCAACCCGTTCGACGCTTCCGCTCTACGGTGCGGTTCGTTCGTCCGCCCAGGTGATTTCATACGAACTCGCAATGGGTATGGCGCTTGTTTCCGTGTTCCTCATGTCGGGCACGATGTCGACCTCGCAGATCGTTGCTTCCCAAGGCCAGGTCTGGTGGGCATTCGCGCTGATCCCAGCGTTCGTTGTCTACTGCATCTCGGCTACCGGTGAAGTCAACCGTCTGCCCTTCGACCTCCCCGAAGCCGAAGGCGAACTCGTCGCCGGTCACATGACCGAATACTCGTCCATGAAGTTCGGCTGGTACTACCTGTCCGAATACGTGAACATGCTCAATGTTTCCGCGGTTGCCACCACGATGTTCTTCGGAGGTTGGCATGCGCCGTGGCCACTGTCGCACGTACCGGTCATCAACGATGGCTGGTTCGGTATGCTCTGGTTCTTCCTCAAGATGTGGTTCTTCATGTTCCTCCTCATCTGGACCCGTGCAACCCTGCTCCGCTTCCGTTACGACCAGTTCATGAGCTTCGGCTGGAAGTGGCTGATGCCGATCGCTCTGGTCTGGCTGGTTGCCGTCGCCGTCGTTCGTGGCATTACCGAATGGGTTGAGGTTTCCCTGCCAGTCCTTGGCGTATCGATAGTCATCCTCTTCGCAATCATCATGCTGATTATGTGGATCACGGATAAGGGCGAGCCTGAACCGGCCCCCAAGCCTGCCGATATGGAATACACCGGCTTCGCTGATGGTTTCCCGGTCCCGCCACTTCCCGGTCAGAGTCCGGTTGAGTCCCCGCGCGCCGGCCGTGCACCGGTCGTGACGACTGCCTCGAAGGAGGACACCGATGAGTAAGAAGAACGATTCGAAGAACGAGGAAATGCGCTTCGAGCATGACCCGAAGGGGCCGATCGGCGAATTCTTTGCTCCGATCGCCGGCTACGGCGTTACCATCTCGTCTTTCTTCCGTCCGACCGTCACCGAGCAGTACCCGCGCGAACCTGCGCGCGTCATGCCTCGTTTCCACGGTCGTCACCAGCTGAACCGTTACGCAGACGGTTTGGAAAAGTGCATTGGCTGCGAACTTTGCGCGTGGGCATGCCCCGCTGACGCCATCCTCGTTGAAGCAGCCTCGAACACTCCCGAGGCGCAGTACAGCCCCGGCGAGCGTTTCGGCAACGTCTACCAGATCAACTACTTGCGTTGCATCTTCTGCGGTATGTGCATCGAAGCTTGCCCGACTCGTGCTCTGACGATGAGCAACGACTTCGAACTCGCCACCTACACTCGCGCAGACGATATTTACGAAAAGCAGGATCTGCTTGTTCCTCTTTCCGATGGAATGCTCGCTCCGCCTCACCCGATGGTCGAGGGTCTGAACGATGGCGATTACTACCGCGGTGCGGTCAGTGGTGCCACCCAGTCCCAGATTGATTGGGTGAAGGAACACCGTCCTGAGGATCCGAGCCTTGCCAACGCACGCGTGGTGGCAAAGGAGGAAATCCGATGAATCTACTGGCTACATGGCCCGAGATGGCATCCACTGGCGAAGCCGTGCTGTTCGCATGCACCGCAATCGTCATGGTGGTGTGCGCACTGGGTGTCCTGTTCTTTAAGAAGGCCGCATACGCCGCTATCTCGATGGTCGGCGTCATGCTGGGTCTTGCAGTTCTCTACTTGACCCAACAGGTGCCGTTCCTCGGTGTTGTTCAGATCGTCGTCTATACCGGCGCAATCATGATGCTCTTCCTGTTCGTCATCATGATGATCGGTCTCGGTGCCACCGATGACTACGCAACGCAGTCACGCGGTTCGATTATCGCAGCAGTCATCGCGGGTCTTGGCCTTGCAGTGATCATCGCTGCCACCCTCGGCCACACGAAGTTCACGGCTGACGCAAAGGGCCTCGTCCCCGCTGACCCGTACTCGAATGAACCGATCGAATCCCTCGCAACAACGCTCTTCTCGCAGCACTGGCTGACGATGGAGGTCGCGGGTGCACTGCTCATCACCGCCGCAATCGGCGCAATGCTACTCACGCATTCTGACAATCTCGGTCCGAAGATCTCGCAGGAAGAAACCGCAAAGGCCAAGATGCGCGCATTCGCCGAATCTGGCCGACGCATCGGTCAGCTTCCAGCACCTGGCGTCTACGCACACACCAACGCTGCTGACGTCCCGGCCATCTCCGGTGAAACCCTCGGCCCGATCGAAGAATCCGTCCCGCGCGTGATTCGTGTTCGTGGCTTGGAGCGTTCCATCGATCAGGTCGACCACGACGTCGCGCAGTCGCTCATGCTCGCCCGTACCGGCGATACCATCGACTCGCCGTTCGCACAGTTTGCATCGCAGACCGTCGAGCGTTCGGGCTCGTGGGGTATGCCTGGCCCGGCAGCGCCCACCGGCCTTGATCAGCCAGTCGGTCCCGCTGACGCGGCTGATGCTGAAGCACCCGCACAAAACAAGGAAGAGGAGGAGAAGTGAGTCTGGCTTGGTACCTCCTGCTTGCGGGAGTGCTCTTCTCAATCGGCGCTGTTACCGTTCTGGTTCGTCGCTCCGCCATCATTTCCCTGATGGGCGTTGAGCTCATGCTGAACTCCGCGAACCTGGTGTTCGTCACCTTCGCGCGAATCTTCGGCGATGTGAACGGTGAAATTATGGCGTTCTTCGTCATGATCGTCGCAGCTGCCGAAGTCGTGGTCGGTCTGGCGATCATCGTGTCCATCTTCAAGTCACGGTCGACAACGAGCGTTGACGATATCAACCTGCTGAAGAACTGAGGGAGGAAAACTAAATGACAACATCCTTCGCTCTTCACGCGATGAACGACGGCCTTGCTGAGGTAATCGTTCCTGCCACCGGCGCAGCATCACTGGCATGGCTGATGATTGCAATTCCGCTGGCAAGCGCAGCGATCTTGCTGTTGCTGGGTCGTTCTTCTGACCGCTGGGGTCATCTGCTGGCCACCTGCGCCTCGTGGGTATCCTTTATCGTCGGTGCCGTCATCGTCGCCCAGGTCCTGGGCGCTGATGAGGGAGCACACCGCATGGCACACACACTGTTCACCTGGATCCCCGCGGGGGATTTCAGCGTGGACTTCGGCCTGCTGGTTGATCCGCTGTCGCTGACCTTCGTGATGCTGGTGACCTTCGTTGGTTCCCTCATTCACGTGTACGCAATCGCCTACATGGAACATGACAAGGATCGTCGCCGTTTCTTCGCTTACCTGAACCTGTTCATCGCAGCAATGCTGACCCTGGTTCTGGCTGACTCCTACGCCGTCCTCTTCGTCGGCTGGGAAGGCGTGGGCTTGGCCTCGTACCTGCTGATCGGTTTCTGGAACCACGTTCCGGCGAATGCTCGCGCTGCAAAGAAGGCATTCGTCATGAACCGTGTCGGTGACATGGGTATGCTCGCCGCAATGATGGTCATGGTCGCAAACTTCTCGTCCGTCCGCTTCGAGGATGTGACCGAGGGTGTCGCTTCGATCCCAGTTGCTCAAGCAACCGCCATCGGCATCTTCCTACTGGTTGCTGCCTGTGGTAAGTCCGCGCAGTTCCCGTTGCAGGCATGGCTTGGTGACGCAATGGCAGGCCCGACCCCGGTTTCCGCTCTTATTCACGCGGCAACCATGGTCACCGCTGGCGTCTACTTGGTCGTTCGTTCCGGTGCCGTCTACGTTGCAGCTCCCGCGGCAGCAACTGCAGTCGCCATTATCGGTGCAATCACGCTGCTCTTCGGCGCGATCGTCGGTTCCGCAAAGGATGACATGAAGAAAGTCCTCGCGGCCTCGACCATGTCGCAGATCGGCTACATGATGCTGGGTGCGGGCCTCGGTCCGATCGGCTGGGCATTCGCAATCTTCCACCTGTTCACCCACGGCTTCTTCAAGGCACTGATGTTCCTCGGAGCCGGCTCAGTCATGCATGGCATGGCTGACCAAGTGAATATGCGTCGCTTCGGTGCCCTGCGTACCGTCATGAAGATTACGTGGGTCACGTTCATGATGGGTTGGCTGGCAATCCTCGGTGTTCCGCCGTTCTCCGGCTTCTGGTCGAAGGACAAGATCATTGAAGCAGCCTTCGGGGCGCACACCTTCGGTTCGATCGAAGCACCGTGGATCGGCTGGGTCTACGGCCTGGTTGCCCTGATCGGTGCCGGTATCACCGCGTTCTACATGTCGCGTCTGTTCTTCATGACCTTCCACGGCAAGGCACGTTGGACGACTGAAGCGGAAGGTTCGCCGGTTCACCCGCACGAGTCCAACGCTCTCATGACCGTCCCGATGATCATCCTTGCCATTGGCGCGATCTTCATTGGTGGCCTCATGTCGATTGGTGACTTCTTCACCAACTGGTTGTCTCCCGCAATCGGAGGCGTTCACCATGGCGAACCGGTCATGCCGGTGATGGCCATTCAGATCCTGACCCTCGTCCTCGTGATTGCCGGTGCCTTCCTGGCATGGCGCATGTACGGTGCCGGCGAGGTTCCGACTGGCGTTCCTGCCGGTAATGCTCTGACCGAGGCTGCACGTCGTGACCTCTACCAGGATGACGTGAATGCCACTCTGTTCGTCGCTCCCGCTGCGGGTCTTGCAAAGCTTGCAACCGGTGGTGACCGCAAGGCAATCGACGGCGCGGTTGGTCTGGTTACCAAAGGCTCGGCTGGTGTCGGTCGCCTGATCGCGATCACGCAGAACGGCTTCGTCCGTGCCTACGCGTCATACATCCTTGGGGGCGTTGTCGTTGCCCTCGCGATCGTCCTCGGCTTCAGGCTGTGAGGGAGTTAGACAATGGAAAACACAATGGTTGAATCCTCGTTCCCATGGCTTACCCTCCTGGTCGCTCTTCCCGCGCTGGGTGCGCTCCTGCTTGGAGTAACCCCCGCGTTGCGTAAGGGTGCAGGCAAGGGCTTTGCTCTGGTCGTCTCCCTCCTCGAACTCGGTGCTGCTATCGGCGCTGCCATGAGCTTCGACTGGGGTTCGGCTTCTACGTATCAGCTCACCGAATCCGTCTCTTGGATTCCCCAGATGGGCGTTTCATGGGCCCTCGGCGTCAACGCCTTGTCCCTGGTTATGATCCTTCTTGCTGTCATCCTGGTTCCGATCGTTTTGATCGCCGGTTGGAACGAAGATGAAAGCGAAGCGGATGCCGGCTCGTACGCGGCCCTCGTCCTCTTCCTCGAAGCGTTCATGGTCGTCATCTTCGCAGCGTTTGACCTGGTGGTCTTCTACATCGCCTTCGAAGCGATGCTGATCCCGCTGTTCCTGATGATCGGTCGTTACGGTGTCGGCCCGGTTGCCGAGCGTCATGCAGCAGCGATGAAGTTCCTGCTCTACTCGCTCGCCGGCGGTCTGGTCATGCTCGGTGGTCTGATCGCTCTTTGGGCATTCGCTCCAGAGCACTCCGATACCTTCTTCCGCCTCGACACCCTGTCCCAGGTTGCACCGACTCTGTCGGGCGCAGTCCAGATGGGCGCGTTCGTGTCCTTCATGGTTGCCTTCGCAATCAAGGCTCCGATGGTTCCGGTTCACACCTGGCTCCCCGATACTGCCGCCGTTGCCCGTCCGGGCACGTCGGTTCTGCTCGTTGGCGTGCTGGACAAGATCGGCACCTTCGGCATGATTACCCTCTGCCTGCGCCTCTTCCCGGAAGCTTCCTTCGAAGCACGCTGGGTCCTCTGCGCACTGGCAGTCCTGTCGATCATCTGGGGCGGTCTTGCTGCTAACGGCCAGGACGACATCATGCGCCTCGTGTCCTACACGTCCGTGTCGCACTTCGGCTTCATGGTTTTGGGTATCTTCATCGGCTCGTCGGTCGCCATGGTTGGCGCTATGTTCTACATGGTTGCTCACGGCGTTTCGATTGCAGCGATGTTTATCCTCTCCGGTTGGCTGTCGCGTCGCGGTGGCACCCAGGACATGAACGCATACTCGGGTATGCAGCGCGTGACCCCGGTTCTTGCCGGCCTCTGGCTGGTTTCGGGTCTTGCATCGATCGCACTGCCCGGTCTGTCAGGCTTCGTTCCTGAATACCTCGTCCTCATGGGTACGTGGCAGGTGAGTATCGTGTTGGCGGTCTTCGCGCTGCTCGGCGTGATTATCGCTGCCGTGTACGTCTTGATGCCTTACCAGCGTGTCTTCACAGGTGGCCCCGTCGCCGGCAAGGATGCACTGCCTGACTTGAACACTCGTGAAAAGTCAGTGATGGCCCCGTTGCTCATTGCAATGGTTGTTCTCGGTATTTGGTCTGCGCCACTTGTCAGTGCACTGACCCCGATCGGTGAAGATCTTGCTCTTGGCACTGCCGATACTGCCGCAACGGCAGTTCTTGAAGGGAGCTCGAATTGAATCTCTTGCAAGCAGCAAACTTTAGCGCTCCGCAGATCGCTTGGGTGACGCTCATTCCGATCATCGTCGTCTTCGGCGGTGCGGTCTTGGGCGTGCTCATCGAAGCATTTGCTCCCCGCAAGACCCGTCGCACGCTGGTCATTGCCGTCGCTCTGCTGACGACTCTGGCCGCAGCCGCGGTGCTCGCGACGCGGTGGTTCCCGGTTCTTGACAAGCCCACCTCCATTGGTGAGTACATCGAGGACCCGCTGACAATCGGTTCCCAGTTCGTCCTGACTATCGTCGCGTTCTTCGCGATCCTGGTGATGGCCGATCGCACTGTTGTTGGTGACGGCGCTTTCGCTGGTCAGCCTTCGGATCGCCCCGGTTCGCAGGATGAAGAGCGTTCCGATACTCAGAACTACCAGCGTTCGGAAATGTTCCCGCTGACCCTGTTCAGCTTGGGTGGCATGATGCTGTTCCCGGCAGCTGATTCCTACATCATGTTGTTCGTGGCTCTTGAAGTCATGTCGCTTCCGCTCTACATTCTGGCCGCCACCGCGCGTCGTCGCCGTCAGCTCAGCCAGGAAGCAGGCATGAAGTACTTCATCCTGGGTGCATTCGCATCCGGCTTCCTGCTGATGGGTTCAGCGCTCCTCTACGGTTTCACCGGCTCCCTGAAGATCTCCGATGCCGCAGCAGTCGTCCCGACCGCGAACGGTCTTGACTGGCTGGCAGTTGTTGGCGTCTTCATGATTATGGTCGGCTTGCTGTTCAAGGTGGGTGCTGCTCCGTTCCATGCCTGGACGCCCGACGTGTACACCGGTGCTCCGACCCCGGTTACCGGCTTCATGGCGGCAGCCGTGAAGATGGCGGCCTTCGGCGCGATGTTGCGCTTCTACCAGACGATCGCAGCACTGCTTCAGTGGGACCTGGTTCCGGTTCTGATCGCAGTTGCCGTTCTGACCATGCTGGTTGGTACCTTCACCGGTATCGTTCAGACCGATGTGAAGCGTATGCTTGCCTTTTCGTCGATCGCACACGCCGGCTTTATCCTGATCGGTGTTTTCTCGCTGGCTCAGGGCTCTGCTGGCCACGTCCTCTACTACGTACTGGCATACGGGCTGGCAACGGTTGGTGCATTTGGTGTCATCACTCTGGTTCGTTCTGCGACTAGCGATGGTGAACCCGGTGGCGAGGCAACGGCTCTGGATCGCTGGGCAGGCCTGGGCAAGAAGAACCCGCTGATGGCGGGATCCATGCTTGTCTTCCTGCTCTCGTTCGCTGGCATTCCGTTGACGGCTGGTTTCGTTGGCAAGTTCATCGTGTTCTCCGATGGCTTTGCCGGTGGCTTCGGCTGGCTTGTGACGCTTGCTTTGGCGTGCTCCGCAGTGACGGCCTTCTACTACTTCCGTCTGGTTCGCCTGATGTTCTTCACCGAGCCGGCTGAGAATTCAGTGGTTGTCCGTTCTGAAGGCATGACCTTCATCGCGGTTCTGAGCTTGGCACTTGCGACGATTGCGTTGGGCGTTTTCCCCGGTCCCGTTTTGTCGATTCTGTCAAACATCGTCATACTTTTGCCGTGACCGTTTCTACGCCAGATCTACATGTTCCCGACCTCGAGTCCCGAATTCTTCCGGGGCTTGAGGTCGTCGAGCGTCGCCTGTACGAATCAGTGACGGGGTCGCGTGACCTCGTTGATGACCTGACCAGCCACCTTGCTCTTGCAGGTGGGAAGCGACTTCGCCCCCTCCTCGCGCTGGTGTGCGCGCAGCTGGGTGACCCGGAACGTGCGCTCAGTGACGAGGTCATTCGCGGTGCGACTGCCGTTGAAATGACGCATCTCGCGTCGCTCTACCATGATGACGTCATGGACTCAGCGCCGACCAGACGTGGCGTTCCGTCGGCTCAGCACGTGTGGGGCAACAATCGTGCGATCCTCGCTGGTGATGTGCTTTTTGCTCGGGCGTCGATGCTGATTACGACGCTTGGTCCCGAGATGGTTCGCTACCATGCGAAGACCTTCGAACGTCTCTGCATCGGTCAGCTGAATGAAACCTTTGGTCCGACTGAAGAGGATGACCGCGTCGACTTCTACTTGAAGGTCCTGTCGGATAAGACCGGCTCGCTGGTCGCGACGGCCGCGTACTTTGGTGCGTGTCTGTCGGGTGCTTCTGATGACATTGGTGCGATCGTCTCTGAGTTCGGCGAGCGCATTGGTGTGGCATTCCAGATCGCTGACGACGTTCTTGACCTTGCGTCCGATCAGTCTGGTAAGACACCGGGTACTGATCTGCGTGAGGGTGTAGACACCCTGCCGATTCTGCTCCTGCGTCGTCGTGTTGCTGAGGGCACGATCGATGAAGCGGGGAAGCAGATTCTGGCTGAACGTGACACTGATCTGTCATCGGATGAAGCTCTCGGTGCCTTGGTAGCGAAGATTCGTGTCCATGATTGCTTGGAGGAAACGCGTGCGCTGGCTCGTCAGTGGTCAGATAGTGCGATCGAGGTGCTCGACTCTCTGCCCGATGGTGAACCGAAGCAGGCACTCATCGCGTTTGCTCACTTGATGGTGGATCGCTTGGTCTGACTTCGACAGTTGTTTTCATCTGTGTGCTCCGCAGTTTTGGCTGTGGGGCACACAGTGCTTTACAGGGAGTCTCTTCTCTTTCACTCGAGCGTGTTTCGCACGTCAGAAGGACGGTGGGTGAGATATTGGCTGGGAGCGAGGGACGAGGCCACGCCCCCTGCCAAGAGTTCGTTCGGGCCTCGTGCGCGAACCCAACCGGAGCATCAGAGACGGTGAAACTGTCCACCAAATGCGTGAAGCCGGTTACGAAATGGCAAGATTTGCGTGATCGACACTAGGATCGACACAGATAGATTTTCAAGTTGTCCTGTTTGCGTAAATCAAAACGCGTGGGGCTTCGAAGGGAGAACGGGTTGACTGCGCTCAACGTTGCTGTCATTGGTGCTGGTCCTGCGGGTATCTATGCCTCCGATATTTTGTCGAAGTCTGGGCTGGACGTGAACATCGACCTTTTCGAGCGTCTGCCCGCTCCCTACGGTCTGGTTCGCTACGGTGTTGCCCCCGACCACCCGCGTATTAAGCAGATCATTGTTGCCTTGTACAAGATCCTGCAGCGCGGTGACATTCGACTGCTGGGCAACGTTGAAATCGGTCGCGACGTCACGATCGATGATCTGCGCGAACACTACGATGCGGTCATTATCGCGACGGGTGCCGACCGCGATGCTCCGCTGAATATTCCCGGCGTTGATCTGCCGGAGTCCTACGGTGCAGCCGATTTCGTGTCCTGGTACGACGGCAACCCGGATTACCCGCGCACCTGGCCGCTTGAGGCGAAGGAAATCGCGGTCGTGGGTGTTGGCAATGTTGCGCTGGACGTTGCGCGCGTTCTGGCGAAGCACGCCGAAGACATGATGGTCACCGAGGTTCCTGAAAACGTCGCAGAGGGGCTGAAGAACAATCCCGTCACCGACGTTCATGTTTTCGGTCGTCGAGGCCCCGCACAGGTGAAGTTCACCCCGTTGGAACTGCGCGAACTGGGCAAGGTGCCCGACGTTGACATCATCGTTTCTGAAGAAGATTTCGACTTCGATGAGGGCAGTGAACAGGCTCTGCGCGAATCCAACCAGCAGCGCCAGGTTGTCAAGACTCTGACGAACTACGCGATGGCTGACGAGGATGAACACACGGCAAGCCGTCGCATCCACATTCACCTGTTCCAATCGCCGGCCGAGATTGTTGCCGATGACCAGGGGCATGTGAAGGCGATTCGTACCGAGCGTACGGAGCTGACTGGCGATGGAAACGTGCGTGGCACGGGTGTCATTACGACGTGGCCGGTGCAGGCGGTTTATCGCGCTGTCGGCTACTACTCGTCGCCGATTCCTGGCCTGCCGTTCGATACTGCTCGTGGCGTTGTCCCGAACGTTGAGGGTCGAGTTGTTCCGACGCCGGAAGCGGGTGAGGACGAGGCTCTGACGGGCATTTACGCCACCGGTTGGATTAAGCGTGGTCCGGTTGGTCTGATTGGTTCGACGAAGTCTGATGCTCAGCAGACGATCTCCCACCTGGTGGAGGATGCGAATGCTGGACGTCTGCACGCGTCCTCGAACGCGGTGGGCCACGAAGCGATGGTGAACCTGCTGAACGAGCGTGGCGTCGAATTCACGACCTGGGAAGGCTGGGAACTGCTTGATGAATACGAGCGTGCACTCGGCTCCGAATACGGCGAGCTTCCCGAAGGTCGTGGCGTGCGCGAGCGCGTGAAGGTTGTTTCCCGTCGCGCGATGACAGACATTTCACGAGGTTCCGATTCGAAACCCACCGACCTGATTGGTCAGATGGGAGAGATGGGTGTTCCTTCAGCTCCCGAGCGTTTCGATGACTACACCGGTCCGGGACGAAGCAAGTAACGCTTTCCTTGTGTGGGCGGGCAGTGCTTTTCTAAGCACTGCCCGCCCCTCGTTTCAAGGGCAATGCTGATCCCCGGTAGGGCGCTCTCTGCTGATAAGAGGCAGGTCTCAGATGGTGTTCCGATTGTTTTCAGGACTTACCCAGATAGTCCTCATATTCTGTTTCTATGACGCAGCGTAGGTATCACAACGGCTTGAAGACGGCGTTCTTGCTGGGAGGCATGTGGGCGCTTCTACTGGTGATCGGTGGTTTGATTGCCGGTTCAACTGGCCGGTCAATCTGGATTTGGATCTTTGCGGGTATTGGATTGGTTCAGACCGCAGTGTCCTACTGGAACTCGGCAACAATTGCACTGCGATCAATGAACGCTTATCAGGTGACGCGACAAGAACGGCCTGACCTGTATCGAATTGTTGAAGAGCTGGCTGCGCGTGCACATCAGCCGGTGCCTTCCATTTGGATCGCTCCGACTATGACTCCGAATGCGTTCGCAACGGGGCGCGACCCGAACCATGCAGCTGTGTGTTGTACCGAAGGCATCCTTGAGATTTTGGGTGAGCGCGAGCTACGCGGTGTCCTGGGGCATGAACTGATGCACGTCTACAACCGCGACATCCTGACCTCGTCCGTTGCGGCGGGTATTGCTGGTCTGATCGGATCAGTCGCGCAATTCCTTCTGTTCTTCGGTGGTGGGGGCAGGCGTGATGGCGAAGGCGGGGGAGTGGGCGTTATCGGTTCGATCCTCATCGCCCTTTTGGCGCCGTTTGTTGCGACCCTCATTCAGTTCTCCCTGTCGCGCACGCGCGAGTTCGACGCGGACGAGGACGGATCGAAACTGACTGGAGATCCTCTGGCCTTAGCCTCCGCATTGCGCAAGCTGGAGCAGGTCACGGCACACCGACCGATGGAACAAACTCCGGCCAACCAATCCGTTGCGGCCATGATGATTGCCAACCCCTTCGGCAAGGCGCGCAATCTGTTCTCAACGCACCCGTCAATGGACGAGCGTTGCGCGCGCCTCGAAAAAATGGCCGGCTACTGACCTTCTTCCTGTTTACGCAACGGCTGGAACGAGGTCGCGTCTTTTCGCCCAACGTGCATCGCGCTTGAGTGAAAGTCATCACATGGACTGAATAAGGCGGGCGGGGGTGGAAGTGATTGCTTCCACCCCGCCCGGCCTCGTGAATCGAAGAATCAGCGGTAGTTCACGAACTGTAACGCGACATCAATGTTCTCGCCGGCGGGGCCCTTCAGCAGTGCAATCACAGCCTGAAGGTCGTCACGAGACTTCGAAGAAACGCGAAGTTCGTCACCCTGAATCTGAGCTTTCACACCCTTCGGACCCTCATCGCGGATGAGCTTCGCGATCTTCTTCGCAGCGTCCTGAGCAATACCTTCACGCAGGGGAGTGACCAACTTGTAGATCTTGCCCGACGGCTTCGGCTCGCGATCCTTGTAGTCCAGGCTCTTTAAAGAAATGCCACGACGAATCAGCTTTGTCTGCACAACATCAAGGATTGCAAGGACTCGATCAGCGGAATTCGCTTCCATTTCAATCGCGTCACGGCTCAACTTGATCGCCGCATCAACGTTACGGAAGTCATAACGCGTCGAAATTTCCTTCGCGGCTTGGTTGACTGCGTTATCAACTTCCTGACGATCTAACTTGGAAACAATATCGAACGAGGAATCTGCCATGGGCTTTCCCTTCCTTGTAAATGCGCGGTTCGCGGGCAGGCGAGTCCGGCCAGCGGTCCGTCGATTGGCGTTGAGGATAATTTATCTGTTATTCTTCCACGGCACCGAAAAATTTGGTGCACGGCGGGGTACCCGAGCGGCCAAAGGGAGCTGACTGTAAATCAGCCGCGTAAGCTACGGGGGTTCGAATCCCTCCCCCGCCACCATCTTGGAGGTATCCAAGATCCGGCGTGTGAGGTCATTCTCAGACTGGCAGATTGCTAAAGCAATTGGAACTGAGATAGGCTCTTTCGCGTTGCCCCGATAGCTCAGTCGGCAGAGCGTCTCCATGGTAAGGAGAAGGTCAAGGGTTCGATTCCCTTTCGGGGCTCAGGTAGCGACGACGGTCGCGCCGTTGCGGCGGGGTAGCTCAGCTGGTCAGAGCGCACGACTCATAATCGTGAGGTCGCGGGTTCGAGCCCCGCCCCCGCTACCGCATATCAGGTCGCGCGCCGACAAACTACTGAAGCAAAAGAGGACACACCGTGGCAAGCAAGTCTCAGGATGTTCGCCCCAAGATCACTCTGGCCTGCTCGGAGTGCAAGGAGCGCAACTACATCACCAAGAAGAACCGTCGTAACACGCCGAATCGTCTGGAACTCGCGAAGTACTGTCCGCGTTGTCGCAAGTCCACTGCGCACCGCGAGACTCGCTGAGTAAGCAGTAAATAAATCCCCGAAGCACGTGCTTCGGGGATTTTTGTTTGCCCAGATTCTGCTCAGATTCAGGGCGTGCCAGGGTACGAGGCGATTCAGGAGTTAATGGCCAAAATGGGGTTATAGGACATTTGGGGGTTAAACGACAAAAGGGGCTGCGGACTGTTTTTCGGAGTGTTTTCTTAGGGTACTGCTTGTAGCCTGTGGTTCGCTATGGATTGCCC
>NZ_JASOER010000015.1:0-56031 GCF_030212665.1 Pauljensenia sp. UMB9872
ATCAGGAAAGGACCCCTCAAATAAAAATACGCCCGACGGCGACACGCCGACCGGACACACTTTCTGCTACTTAACCCGTAAAGAGGTCCCCACGTGCCTCTCCTATTGTTCTACAACGACTGGGACGATCATCGGACGACGGCGGAGCTTGCGCGCCACCCAACGACCGATCACACGACGCATTGCCTGCTGGAGAACATAGGGGTCAACTCCACCGGGAGCAGCCGCGTCCACGAGCGCTTCTTCGACGTCCGGCTGAATCTCTTCAAAGACCGAATCATCTTCTGCCATACCGATTGCGCGGATGGTCGGCGCAGAGAGCACCATACCTGAATCGTGTTCAACGACGGCATAGACGGAGATAAAGCCTTCGGAGCCGAGCGTGCGTCTAGTTTCAAGCTCGTGTTCAGAGATTTCGCCGATGGAGCGACCGTCGACGTACACGTATTCGCAGGGAACGGCTCCACTGACGCGTGCCGTGCCGTCCTTCAAGTCGACGCAGACGCCGTCTTCTGCCAGCACCACATTGTCGGGTGAGATACCGGTCTTCACGGCGAGTTGTCCGTTAGCGACCAGGTGGCGGACCTCGCCGTGAATCGGCATGACGTTGGTGGGTTGCACGATGTTGTAGCAGTAAATCAGCTCGCCTGCAGCGGCGTGGCCGGATACGTGAACCTTCGCGTTCGCCTTGTGCACGACGCGTGCACCCAGGCGCATGAGGTCGTTGATGACGCGGTAGACAGAGTTTTCGTTTCCAGGAATCAGAGAGGACGCTAGGACCACCATGTCGCCGGGCTCAATGGAGACGCTACGGTGAGTTCCAAGGCTCATACGAGACAGCGCTGCCATTGGTTCACCCTGCGAGCCGGTTGCCATGTAGACACGCTTGGAGGGTTCAAGCATTTCGATGGTGCGCGCGTCGACGATAACGCCCTCGGGAATAGTTAGGTAGCCCTTTTCCTGGGCAATGCGCATATTGCGTTCCATTGAGCGCCCCACCAGGCAAACGTGCCGCCCGTGGTGCGCCGCAGCCTGAATAACCTGCTGGACGCGGTGGACGTGCGAGGCGAAGGATGCAACGACGATCTGTCCCGAAGCTTCACCAAATACTCGATCAAGAACCGGGCCGATTTCACGTTCGGGAGTGATGAAGCCGGGAACCTCAGCGTTCGTGGAGTCAACCATGAACAGGTCCACGCCTTCTTCACCGAAGCGAGCAAAGGCACGAAGGTCGGTCAGGCGGGAGTCAAGGGGAAGCTGGTCCATCTTAAAATCACCGGTGATCAGCAGTTTTCCTGCCGGGGTGCGGACAAAGACAGCCAGAGCGTCGGGAATCGAGTGGGTCACGGAGACGAATTCAAGATCGAAGTCACCAATAGTGATTCGGTCACCTTCTGCTACGACGTGCAGGTTGTCGCAGGTCAACTTGTGCTCACGAAGCTTCGGTTCGACGAATGCCAGCGTCAGTTCCGAACCGTAGATTGGGATGTTTTCGCGGAGTTTCAACAGGTACGGAACAGCGCCGATATGGTCTTCGTGACCGTGGGTGAGGACCATGCCGACAACGTCGTCCATGCGGTCTTCAATCCAAGAAAAGTCCGGGAGAATCAGGTCAACACCCGGCTGGGTTTCTTCAGGGAAAAGAACACCACAGTCGACGACGAGGAGTTTGGAGTCGAACTCCAGCACGTTCATGTTGCGACCGACTTCGCCCAAGCCACCAAGTGGGATGATGCGAATAGCGCCCTCTTCTAGGGGTGCGGGTTCGGAAAGGTTCTCATACAGGGACTTCATAGGTCTAAGTGTGCCACGACCTCGGGGGAAATCCGTAAGCACTCAGACCCACGTCAGAGCAGTTCGGCCACTTTCAGCGCAGACTTCAAGGATTCCATTTCGTCATCCGAGGCTCCCACCAACGGCAGACGCAGAACCGGCGTTTCAATGACGCCCTGCAGGTACATGGCTGCTTTTGCCATGACAGCCCCCTGTCCCCCGCCCATGATGGCAGCCACCAGCGGGCGGAGCGAGTAGGCGAGTTCGCGGGCTTCCCAGACCTTATCGGCATCCAGCAGGTCGATCATTTTCCGGTAGTGGGACGAGGCAACATGTGACACGACCGACACGAAACCGGAGGCTCCGCCGGTCATCCAAGCGAAGTTCAAGCCGTCATCACCCGAGTAGTACTCAAGTTTGGTTCGGTGCATTCGTTCGACGCCCTGTTCAACGTTCCCCGTGGCATCTTTAACAGCTTTGATACGCGGGTGGGTGGCAAGGTCGTCCAGTGTCTCATCACTGAACGCCAAGCCAGTACGTCCCGGAATGTCGTAGAGCATGACGGGAAGATCAGTTGCGTCCGCAATAGCGCGAACGTGGGCACGCAGACCCACCTGAGATGGACGGTTGTAATACGGGGAAACAACCAGTAGGCCGTCAGCCCCCGACGCCTGCGCCCCCTGGCCAATGCGCACAGCGTGCGCGGTATCGTTCGAGCACGCACCGCAGAGAATAAACGCGCGTTCACCCACGGCTTCCTTCACGGCAACCGTCAGTTCATTCTTCTCAGGCTGATGGGTCGTCGGAGATTCGCCAGTCGTTCCAGACAGCACAATTGTGTCGGACCCGTCGTCGACGAGCTTCTTCGCCAAACGGACCGCGGAGTCGAGGTCGATTGCCCCGTCAGCGTGGAACGGGGTCACCATTGCGGTTGCGAGGGAGCCGAAAAGACGGCGCGGGGTGTAGCTCATGGGTTGAGCATATGACGAGAACACATCGACACAGCCCAAAGTTCACTAGGTGAACGCCTATTACTCGTCAGGTGTCTGCGTTAAAGTCCACCACAGGTGCTGGACAACATCAGGCATGTCCGGGAATGTGCGCCTGAGCCCTGCCGGTCCGAACCCGCATGAGGTGAAGAAACGGATCCGGGCCTCGTCCCTTGAATCAATCCACGTACTGAGGGCGGTCGCACGCGAAACGTCGACGCACGCCTGCACCAAGCGAGAGGCATGTCCGCTTCGACGGAAACTTTCGTCCACGTCCATTTCGGCGATCAACGAGGGCCCCGTGATGGCGCTACCATCACCGGCGGTGAAATCATCGGCGGGAACAACCAGAGCATAACCGGCGACCGCGTTGGCGTGGAGGGCAACAAGAGTGAAGCACCCAGCGGGAGCAGGAGCAGTCAATGTTGTTGCCCACTGTTGGGCAAGAACCTGTTCGTCCACCTGTGCGTTCACGCCGAAGAGCCTCTTGAGCGAGGCCGCCTGAATACGCGCGATCTGTGGCGCATCCTGAGCCAATGCGGTGCGAACCGATCGGCCGGGTGACTTCGGAGCGGACCCAGGTGCACCTGCTTGCGGCATACCACGGTCGATGCTCATGGAAGCCCCGGCAGGTCAAGGACAGTATCCAAGCCGATCGACAGACCCGGATGCTTGCTCACTTCGCGCACGCCCAACAAAACGCCGGGCATGAAAGAGAAACGGTCGAAGGAATCCGTGCGAATCACCAGCTGTTCACCAGGGTTGCCCAGCAGAATCTCTTCCGAGGCTGTCAGGCCACGCAGGCGGACAGCGTGGACGGGCACGCCGTCTACGACTCCCCCGCGGGCACCCAGTGGATCCGACTGGGTGGCATCCGGCATGGGACTACATCCGGCCTTTCGGCGCGACGCTGCGATCCCCTTCGCAGTGGCAACCGCAGTACCGGAAGGCGCATCCACCTTGTTCGGGTGGTGCATTTCGATAACCTCAGCGGACTCGAAGTACGGAGCGGCCAGCGCAGCGAACTTCATCGCCAGCACGGCAGACATCGCGAAGTTCGGTGCGATCAGGACGCAACGGCCAGATTCTTCAGCGTGGGCGCGCACACGCTCATAGGATTCGTCGCTCCACCCCGTTGTGCCCACAACGACGTTCACCCCAGCGTCCAGCAGTGCGTGGACGTTTGCTTCGGTAACAGACGGCGTTGAGAAGTCGACGGCAACCTCGGCGCCACCAAGGTTGCTGGCGATGATCTGATCCCCCGCATCAAGACCAGCGACAAACTCCATATCGTCTGCACCGTTCACGGCTTCAACGACGGTCGCGCCCATACGGCCTTGAGCGCCAATGACTGCTACGTGAATCATGATGAGTTCCTCTTCTTGTCTTTTAGGCGTTGTTCGGAAGGACGAGAGCACGAGAGAAGTCACGGCTTACAAGGTCGGTGGCCATGGCCTTCACGTCTTCAGCGCTCACCTGGTTGATCGCGTCAATTGCTTGTTCGATGGACTTGTATCGGCCAGACACTTCAGCGCGACCAATGAGCATCATGCGCGACCAGTTATCTTCTTGGCCCAGCACGACGGAGCCCCGCACTTGGCCTCGTACGCGCTCCATCTCTAAGGCGGTCGGGCCTTCGCTTGCGAGCAACTCCAATTGGGCCCGCATGAGTTTTTCGACCTCGTCTACCTTCGCCGGCGATGTGCCCGCGTACATGCCGAAGCTACCGGTTTCCGCGTAGGACGAACCGAAAGCGTAGGTCGTGTAGGCCAGGCCTCGTTTCTCGCGAACTTCCTGGAACAAGCGCGACGACATCGACCCGCCCAGCACATTGAGCAAAACGTTAAAGGTCGGGAGTTCATCAGCGAGTGCGCAAAACCCCTTGGTGCCGATCACAACGTGAGCTTGTTCAACATCGCGACGCCTGACCATTTCCGCCGACTGTGCGCCTTCGCTGGTTGCGAGCTTCGAGCGGCGCTGACGAGGCCGACTGGATGATTTCAGCTGTGATGCCCAATTGGACGCCGACAGAGCATCGGTCACCATGTTCACGACTGCTTCATGCTCGATATCGCCGGCAACCGCAACGATCAAGTTATTCGGCGCATAGTGGCGGTGATAGTGCTCAAGCACCTTGTCACGACTGAGCGCGCTGATGATGTCAGGGGTGCCACCCACCGGGCGACCAAGCGGAGTATCACCGTGAATTGCCTGCTGGAATGCTTCGTGGACGTTCTCGGTCGGAGAGTCTTTTGACATCGCAAGCTCATCGAGGATGACCCCTCGTTCCATTTCAAACTCTGCCGGATCCAACAGCGAGTTGGTCAGCATGTCAGCGATCGTACCCACCGCCATTGTGAGATCGGTCGAAACGACGCGAGCCCAGTATGCGGTGTGTTCCTTCGCGGTTTCCGCATTCGTTTCTCCGCCCACGCGGTCGAAACTTTCGGCGATGTCAAAAGCGGAGCGAGTATCCGTCCCTTTAAACAACAGGTGTTCAAGGAAGTGGGTCGAACCTGCGACTTCGGGGGTTTCATCGCGAGATCCCACAGGAACCCACATGCTGACTCCGGCAGAATGCGTGGCAGGAATGTGCTGGGTGATGATACGCGTACCAAACGAGGTCACTGTCCGTCGCAGATCGCCATCAGTGTCATCCAGTAGCTGATTGTCGATCGCATCGAGTGTCAGTTCGATCGGTTCGCTCACGGGTCTTCCAATTCCTTTTCTTCTCGCCGTTCACGCGATGTTCCCCCGATTGTTCAGGCGGAGGATCAAAGCGTCCATGTGTGTGAGTCTACTTGCTCAATGCTCAACCGGTTGGAGACGTTCAGGCAGAGCACCATTGGCTGAAAAACACTGTTGGGCCGGTGGCTTAGCCACCGGCCCAACGAGGTTATGAAGAACTATCAGTCTTCAGACGGAGCCTGGGTTGCTTCGCCCTCGTCCTCACGCTTGCGACGCGTGCGGGTGCGCGGACGACGCTCACGACGCTCGGAGCGGTCACGGCGTTCGCGACGCTCGGGGCGACCTTCGGACTTAGAGTTGGAAGCATTGGCAGCTTCAGCGGCTGCAGCTTCGTCATCAAGGACAGCGTGCAGGGAGAGCTTGCCACGATCGCCGATTTCAGCGATCTCGACCTCAACCTGCTGGCCAACCTGCAGAACGTCGTCGACAGACTCGACGCGCTTGCCACCGACCAGGCGACGAACCTGGGAAATGTGGAGCAGGCCATCCTTGCCCGGGGTCAGGGAGATGAATGCACCAAACGACGTGGTCTTGACGACCGTGCCGATGAAGCGTTCGCCGACCTCAGGCATCTGCGGGTTAGCGATCTGGTTAACCATCTGGCGCGCAGCTTCAGCGGCTTCGCCAGCAGCGGCAGCAATGTAGACGGTGCCGTCATCTTCGATCGTCAGATCTGCGCCGGTGTCTTCCTGGATCTGGTTGATCATCTTGCCCTTCGGGCCAATGACCTCACCGATCTTATCCACGGGAACCTGGACGGTGATGATGCGAGGAGCGTTCGGGCTCATTTCATCAGGGCCGTCAATAGCCTGGTTGATCAGATCAAGGATGGTCAGGCGAGCGTCGCGGGCCTGAGCAAGGGCGCCACGCAGAACCTGGGAATCAATACCGTCGAGCTTGGTGTCGAGCTGGAGTGCGGTGATGAAGTCCTTGGTGCCAGCTACCTTGAAGTCCATGTCGCCGAAGCCGTCTTCTGCGCCGAGAATGTCGGTCAGGGTAACAGCCTTCTGAACGCCATCAACTTCACCGGTCATGAGGCCCATGGCGATACCGGCGACGGGTGCGCGCAACGGGACGCCAGCCTGGAGTAGCGACAGGGTCGATGCGCAGACGGAGCCCATCGAGGACGAGCCGTTGGAGCCCATGGTCTCGGAGACCTGGCGGATTGCGTAGGGGAACTCTTCGCGCGATGGCAGAACCGGGATCAGAGCGCGCTCTGCAAGGTCACCGTGGCCGATTTCACGGCGCTTCGGGGCACCCACTCGGCCGGTTTCACCGGTCGAGAAGGGAGCGAAGTTGTACTGGTGCATGTAGCGCTTCGCGGTGACGGGGCTCAGGTTGTCGAGCTGCTGTTCCATGCGGAGCATTGCCAGTGTGGTAACACCCAGGATCTGGGTTTCGCCACGTTGGAAGATGGCGGAACCGTGGACGCGAGGCAGAACCTCGACCTCTGCGAAGAGGGAACGAATCTGGCGCGGAGTACGACCATCCATGCGGATTTCTTCGCGCAGCGTGCGCTGACGGATCGTGTACTTTTCGAGCGAACGGAAGGCTGCCTTCAGTTCCTTCTCAGCCTCTTCATGTTCGAAGCGCGCAAGCAGTGCCTCGAGCATCTCGGCCTTAACGGCGTCAACGGCTTCGTCGCGCGCCAGCTTGCCTTCGGTCAGGAGCGCCTTGGCAAGCTTGTCGCCAACCCATTCCTCGACTGCTACGTATTCTTCATCGGTGTAGTCGATGAACAGCGGGAACTCTGCAGTTTCCTTCGAAGCGGTCTTGGCGACCTCAATCTGGGCCTCGCAGAGGACCTTGATGAAGGGCTTTGCTGCTTCAAGACCATCGGCAACAACATCTTCGGTCGGAGCAATGGCGCCCCCCTGGATGAGTTCCCACTGGTTCTTTCCGCCACCGGCCTCAACCATCATGATTGCGACGTCTTCGGTGCCGTCTTCAGCGGTCACGATACGACCGGCGACAACGATGTTGAAGACGGAGCGCTCAAGCTCAGACCAACGCGGGAATGCCACCCACTGGCCGTCGATCAGAGCAAGACGGGTGCCACCGATCGGGCCGGTGAAGGGCAGGCCTGCGATCTGGGTGGACATGGATGCTGCGTTGATTGCCAGAACGTCATAAGCGTCATCGGGGTGAACGGTCAGGACGGTCTCGACAACCTGGACCTCGTTGCGCAGGCCCTTGACGAAGCCGGGGCGCAGCGGGCGGTCAATCAGGCGAGCTGCGAGGATTGCCTCGGTGCCGGCGCGACCTTCGCGACGGAAGAACGATCCGGGGATACGACCCGCAGCGTACGAACGTTCTTCAACGTCGACGGTCAGCGGGAAGAAGTCGAACTGATCGCGAGGCGACTTGCCGACGGTCGTGGCTGACAGGACGGTGGTCTCGTCGTCCAGGTATGCCAGAGCGGAGCCTGCGGCCTGCTTGGCAAGGCGACCCGTTTCGAAGCGCACGGTGCGCTTGCCGAAACGGCCGTTATCAATAATCGCCTCTGCGGCGGTGATGTCTGATCCTTCCATCATGATGGGGATTCTCCTTTGTGATTCTCAACTGAAGAACTCACGTCACGCTTCGGCCTTCGATCGAAGTCCACGGCGTCGCACCCGACAAACAAGCGGGGGTCCGTGAACCACTGTCGAAAACCGGCGACGCGTTCGTGGTTCTTTCCTATTAGGTTGTGGGTGTGTGGGTGAATACGCCACACGTAGTGAACCGGCCCGGTCCCCTACGGGATCGGGCCGGCACAAGTTCAGCGACGCAGGCCGAGACGCTCGATGAGCGAACGGTAGCGTTCGATGTCGACCGAAGCCAAGTAGCCAAGAAGGCGACGACGACGACCAACGAGCAACAGAAGGCCACGACGCGAGTGGTGATCGTGCGTGTGGTACTTGAAGTGCTCGGTCAGATCCTTGATGCGCTGGGTCAGCAGTGCGATCTGAACCTCGGGGGACCCGGTGTCGCCCTCGTGGGTCGCGTACTCGGCGATGATCTGGTCTTTAACGTCCTTGCTCAGCGGCACAGGCGTCTCCTTTGCTTCATTCGTTGCGCGGAGCTGTAAAGCTTTCCTTTACAGCATCGGATCCGCGGCCGTTTTGACGGCTTTTCAAGGTTAGCATGATGCGGGCTTTTCCCCGTATCTACGTGGGCAGACTCACCTTGTGAAAGAACAATCACACCCGAGGGAAAACCCTTGGTTTCAGACGGCGGTCACAGAATCGGGATCTACGCGATTCGCCACGGCGATTCCGAGCACGGATGCGGTCTTCAACAGGTCATTATCCATCTGGACAAGTAGTTCATCGAGAGAATCGAAGCTCATCATTTCGCGAATGCGTGACACGAAGGTGACCGCGATTTTTTCGCCGTAGAGGTTCAGGTCGGATCGCCCCAGCACGTGAGCTTCAACGGTGCGCTCTACCCCATCGAACTGTGGGTTCGTTCCCACCGAGATCGCTGCGGGCAAGAATTCTGCGGACTGCGTTCCTGGAACGGTACGGACAAC
Organism: Pauljensenia sp. UMB9872; assembly: GCF_030212665.1. NCBI lineage: Bacteria > Bacillati > Actinomycetota > Actinomycetes > Actinomycetales > Actinomycetaceae > Pauljensenia > Pauljensenia sp. UMB9872. The sequence goes on from NZ_JASOER010000015.1 coordinate 9,025, forward strand.
CCAGCCGGCATACACGCCATCAGCAGGCACAACGCCTTCAATTCCGCCCTGTAAATTGGCGGTCGGGAATCCCAGGGTACGGCCTCGTTTAAAACCGTGTTCGACCGTGCCACGGATTCGATGCAAATGCCCCAAAACCCGGGCAGCGCCAGCGACATCGCCTTCGGCGAGCAGTTCACGCACCCACGATGAGGACCAGCGACGCCCTTCGGGAGCCTGAATATCGGTGACCATCACAACGTCAAAACCGTAGGTGCGTCCCAGCGCCCGAAGCGTATCGATTGTGCCTAAGTTGTGGGCGCCAAAACGGAAGTCTTCACCGACAACAACTTCAACCGCACCCAAACGGTCAACGAGGTACTCGGTGACGAAATCTTCGGCTTCCAGCGTGTACACGCTTTGGTCGTAGTGCTGCACAAGTGTTGCATCCAGTCCGCACGAGGCCATGGCATCAAGTCGATCTCGCAACGGCGAAATCAGCTGGAGGTTTACTTCCGGGCGATGCACCTGGGTCGGATGCGGGTCGAAAGTAATCGCCACGGCATCCACACCGCGTTTGCGTGCGCGCTCAACGCACGAGGCAACGACTCGGCGGTGCCCATTGTGCATACCGTCAAAGTTACCGATGGTGACCACCGACTTTTCGTCGCCGGGAATCTCAGACAGGTCGGTCCAGACCTTCATTGTGTTGCTCCAGAAAATACGTTGAGAGTCTTCAAAGAATGATTCTTAATGGCCAGCAACCCACAGAGCACTCCAGATGTATTGCACGCTGCGATGACATCGCCGGGGTTCCCTAATGCCATTACTTCCTGCGCGTCACGCGTCGGTGCCTGGCCATGGGAGAAACGCTGTTCTTCTTCCGCGCTCAGAACAATGGAGGGGAACAATGAGGTCGCGGCCTCGTCAATCGGAATCAGGCCGGGAGATGGCAAGGAGGGCGTGCCTGGCGAAAACTCCCCTCGCGCTTCGGTTTCTGCTTGCAGATCAGCCAGCTGGTGGGCGCCCGAAAGGGTGAACGAGGCAACGCGCGTACGACGCAACGCCGTCAAGTGCGCGCCACACCCCAGCATCTGCCCGAGGTCGCGGGCGAGGGAACGAATATACGTGCCAGACGAGCAATCGACGTGAACGTCAACATCAGCGACACTGACTGGAATAGCCGTCATTTCAGTCGAATCATCATCTGTAGCAATCGCATACTCCGCCATTTGAATGCGCGGATCGCTCAGTCGTTCGAAGGCGTGGATTGTAATCGGACGCGCTTTCAGCTCAACGAAGTGGCCTTCGCGTGCTAAGGCGTAGGCTCGCTTACCATCGACCTTGATCGCCGAGACCGTTGCAGGAACCTGCATGATCTCACCGCGCAGGCTTGCCATTGCAGATTCGAGGGCTTCTAGGTCCAGCTGTTCGCATCCGGCAATCGAAATCGGCTGGCCTTGCGCATCATCCGTGGTCATTGCGACGCCGAAACGAATCGTCGCGTCATAAGCCTTCGAGCCGGCGGTAATGTAGGTCAGCAGTCGCGTTGCTTGACCGATGCCGATTACCAAAACGCCGGTCGCCATCGGATCAAGGGTTCCTCCGTGGCCGACCTTGCGAGTATGCGCCACGCGTCGCATCTTCGACACGACATCGTGGCTGGTCATCCCAGCTGGCTTATCGACAAGAACGATGCCTGGGATGGAAGTGTCAGGCTTTTTCGCCATCTCAGGCGAGGTCCTGGTTATTTTCGTCGAAGCCGTCGGCTTCCTCGCCATCTTCATCTTCGTCGTCGCGACGGTAGGGATCTGCATCTCCAGCGTAGGTAGCCCCGATTGACGAGGCCGCGATCTCTTCATCGCGCTTCTTCGCTGCTGCCAGCGCGTCTTCGAGAGCTGCCGCAGACTCGGGCAGACCATCCAGAATGAATTCAAGAGTCGGAGTCAGGCGAATGCCTAGAGCCTTACCCACTTCGGAGCGAATAATGCCCTTTGCAGATTCGAATGCGCGACCGGCGCCTGCGCGGTCGCCGTCATCGCCCAGGACTGTGTAGAAGATCGAAGCATGCTGAAGGTCGCCGGTCACTCGCACGTCGGTGATCGTGACGAAGCTGAGACGCGGATCCTTGATTCGACGGCCGAGCATACGCGCGACGGTCTGGTGAATACGGTCTTGAACTTTACGTTGGCGTGCTTCGTCTGCCATGGCACTCCCCTTTTTTCTTCTGTCACCCATTCGGTGGCTCATGATTTCAGTCGAACTGGCGTACTTGCTGGTATCCCATCGTAGAGGGTCTAGCCCTCATCGGCTGAATGCTGCTGGATACCTCACGTTCAACGCACCTATCCAAACGCGTTACCCGGTTGGAACACAAAGGTCGGGTGGAAACGAAACTCGCTTCCACCCGACACTACGTATGTCCTACAAGCGGACCATCACAACCTCAGTCACGCGGCTTTTCGCGCATTTCCCAGGTTTCGATGATGTCGCCTTCGGCGATGTCCTTGTAGCCCAGCGTAATACCACATTCGTAGCCTTCGCGGACCTCGGTGACATCGTCCTTCTCGCGACGTAGCGATGCGATTTCGAGGTTGTCTGCGACAACCACGCCGTCGCGAACCAAGCGAGCCTTGGTTCCACGCTTGATCGTGCCAGAGCGGATGATCGAACCTGCGATGTTGCCGAACTTGCCGGAGCGGAAGACCTGACGGATCTCTGCGCTACCGAGTGCGACCTCTTCGTAGATCGGCTTGAGCATCCCCTTAAGAGCGGCCTCAATGTCGTCGATCGCCGAGTAGATGACGTTGTAGTACTTGATCTCGACGCCTTCGGAGTCGGCCAGTTCTGCCACGCGTTCTGCGGGGCGAACGTTGAAGCCGATGATGACGGCGTTGTCGACCGTTGCCAGGTTGACGTCGTTCTGCGTGATTGCACCAACACCGCGGTGGATGATGCGCAGTGCGACCTCTTCGCCCACATCGATGCTGAGGAGCGAATCTTCCAGGGCCTCGACGGCACCGGAAACGTCACCCTTGATGATGAGGTTGAGGGTATCGACCTCGCCTTCCTTGAGGACCTTATCGAAGTCTTCAAGGGAGACACGCTTACGACGCTTGGCAAGCATTGCCTGACGTTCTGCTGCCTCACGCTTGCCAGCAATCTGGCGAGCAGTACGGTCATCGGGGGCAACCAAGAAGGAGTCGCCTGCACGCGGAACGGAGGTCAGACCAAGGACAGCAACCGGACGCGACGGACCGGCTTCAGAAACGTCATCCCCCGTGTCATCGAACATGGCGCGGACGCGACCGTAGGAGGAACCGACGACCAGCGCGTCACCGATGCGCAGGGTGCCACGCTGAACCAGCATGGTTGCAACGGCACCACGACCCTTATCGAGGTTCGCTTCAATGGCAACGCCACGTGCTGCGGTATCGGGGTTAGCTTCCAAGGTCAAAGCAGCGTCTGCGGTCAACAGAACTGCTTCGAGCAGTTCGCGGATACCGGTACGTTGCTTTGCCGAGATGTCGACAAACATGATGTCGCCACCGTATTCCTCGGCAACCAGACCGTATTCGGTCAGCTGGCCACGGATCTTGTCCGGGCTTGCACCTTCCTTATCGACCTTGTTGACCGCGACAACGATCGGAACGTTTGCTGCCTGAGCGTGGTTGATTGCTTCAACCGTCTGTGGCATAACTCCGTCGTCGGCTGCGACAACCAGAATCGCGATGTCAGTGACCTGAGCACCGCGGGCACGCATAGCGGTGAATGCTTCGTGACCGGGGGTATCGATGAACGTGATCGGACGCTTGCGACCTTCATGTTCAACGTTAACCTGGTAGGCGCCGATGTGCTGCGTAATGCCACCGTGCTCGGTGTCGACCACGTCGGTGTGACGGATCGCGTCAAGCAGCTTGGTCTTGCCGTGGTCGACGTGGCCCATGACGGTGACGACCGGCGGACGAGGCATGAGGTTTTCGACGTCGTCGAGTTCTTCGGCCTCGAGGTCGATATCGAAGGACTCCAGTAGTTCGCGGTCTTCTTCTTCGGGAGAAACGACCTTGACGTCGTAACCGAGTTCTGCACCGAGTGTTTCAAAGGTGTCCTGGTCGAGCGACTGGGTTGCGGTTGCCATTTCACCAAGGTGGAACAGAACGGTGACCAGTGCTGCGGGATTGACCTCGATCTTCTCGGCGAAGTCTGCGAGGGATGCACCCTGGCGGATACGGATAACCTTGCCGTTTCCGCGAGGAATCTGAACGCCACCAATGACGGGTGCATTCTGCTGTTCGAACTCTTGACGTTTTGCGCGCTTCGACTTGCGTCCGCGCTGACTGCGACCGCCTCCGCGACCGAATGCGCCCGGAGTTGAGCCACGTCCACCACGGCCACCACCGCGGGGAGCACCTGAGAAACCGCCACCGGCGTTTGCACCGGGACCGCCCGCAGAGTGACCCCCAGCGGGACGTGCGCCACCGCGACCACGGCCACCACCGCTACGTGCGGGGCGATCGTTTGCGGGCACGCCGCCGGAAGCGTTGCGAGCAAAGTTTGCTTGTCCTGGCATCATGCCGGGGTTCGGGCGATTACCACCGCCGGAACGGTTACCACTCGGACGAGGGCTACCGGAACGGTTGGAATTGCCGCGTGCCGGGCGATCGTTGCCGCCCTGCGGACGGCTACCACCGGGGCGCGGGCCCGGACGAGGACCGGGGCGGGGGCCACCGGTGCCACCCGGCCGAGGCATGCCTTGGCTGGACGCATACGGGTTGTTACCCGGACGCGGGCCACCCGAACGAGGGCCGGGACGAGGCGTAGAAGGACGTGGCGCGCTAGCGTCGTCCTTGCTTTCAGCTTTTTGCTTGCCTGCCGGCTTGGGGGCTGCAGGCTTAGGAGCACCCGGCTTGGGGGCCGAGGTCTTCTCAGCGCTCTTTGTTGCCTTCGGTGAGGCAGGCTTCGGAGCGGAAGATTGTGAAGAAGAAGCCTTCGATGCCACAGTCTTCTTTTCGGCGGGCTTCTTTTCGCTCTTGGTAGCGGTCTTCTTCGTTGAAGGGGCTTCAGTCGGGCCCTTCGATCCGTAGTGCTCACGCACGGAACGCACAACTGGCGATTCCAATGCTGAGCCTGAGGCTTTGACGAACTCACCGTGGTCGTTGAGGTACGTCAAAAGTTCCTTGCTGGTGATTCCGAGCTCTTTGGCGAGCTCGTGGACACGCAACTTTGCCACTTTTCTCCTGTCCGGAAGCGCCTCCGGACGGAGACGCGTTACTTGTATTGCTGGCAGCTCATCGCTGGGTACTCATCGGGTGCCCATCGGCTTCCAACCCGCTTTCATTACTCGACGAGAGCACTGTGTGCTCGTGATGAGGCAACCTGGCCAAGCTGGTCCCACATGTGGGCGTCAATGTCGTCCTCGCATGAGAGTGCTCGTTGAAATGCCCGACGCTTGCGGGCGGTTTCGATACACGTTGGATCCGGGTGAATCCACGCACCTCGACCGGGTTGCGCGCTTGTGGGGTCTACGGTGCAAACCCCATCTTTCGAAACAACAACGCGGATAAGATCCGCGCGTAACGCTCGACGTGAGCATCCCACGCATGTACGCACCATTACCGCGCCATGTGGCACGGTGATTTGGTTCAGCGCAGGATGCGACACATGACTAGTTTAATCGAGCTGGGCTTATTCCTCGTCGCCCACGTATGAGCGACTGGTCACGTCATCAGGCAAAGAGGAGCGCGAAACGTCTGCTTCTTCACCGTTTTCCGTATCCGAATGAATGTCGATATGGAATTCGGTCAGGCGCGCGGCTAGGCGAGCATTCTGGCCTTCCTTACCGATCGCCAGCGACAGCTGGAAGTCCGGGACGATCGCGGTTGCGGTGCGATTGTCGATCGAGTGAACGACAACGCGGGCAACGCGTGCAGGCGACAGGGCGTTTGCGACGTAGCGTGCCGGATCTGCCGACCAGTCGACAATATCGATCTTTTCGCCACCGAGTTCGTTCATGACCGCGCGCACACGTGCACCCATCGGACCGATGCATGCGCCCTTGGCGTTAATGCCGTCACGGGTCGGTGCAACGGCGATCTTCGTGCGGTGTCCGGCTTCGCGTGCGATCGACTTGATCTTGACCAAGCCCTGCTGAATTTCGGGGACCTCACGCGCGAAGAGACCGGAAACGAGGCCCGGGTGAGTGCGCGAAAGCGTGATGCGTGCGCCTTTTTCGGTGCGTTCAACGTTGACGACGAACGCGCGAATACGGTCTCCGTGACGGTAGGTTTCGCCGGGAGTCTTTTCCGAGTCGGGAAGAACTGCTTCGAAGTCATCGCCGACCTTGACGATGGTGATGCGCCCGTCGCGCGACTGGTCAACGACGCCGGTGACGACCTGTCCCTTCTGGGAAGCAAAGTCGCCGAGGACCTTCTGATCGTCTGCATCACGCAGGCGCGCAATGATGATCGAACGAGCGGTCGCCTGGGCGATACGACCGAAGTTCTTCGGGGTGTCGTCGAATTCGCCGATCGGGTTGCCCTCTTCGTCTTCTTCGGTGGCAATCACCGCGACGCTACCGGTCTTCTTATCGATTTCGATTCGAGCCTGAGAGATGGCGCCGGGAAGATTGTGGTAGGCCTTGAGAAGGGCTTCTTCAATGGCATCGACAAGCCGGTCTAGGGACACGCCCTTTTCCTGCTCGACCATGCGCAGTGCTGTCATATCGATTTCCATGCGTCTCATTCCTCCGAACCGAATTCGACGCGCGGACGCGCCTTCTTAACCTGTGTGTACTCAATGGTAGTAGGCGTTCCATCGACGTTCAGCACAGCATGGAAATCAGTGGCGGATTCGACACGCCCGACCAGCTTCGTAGCGTCTTTGAGTTTGACGGCGACAAGGCGCCCAATTTGGCGCTCCCAATGACGAGGAGTGACCAGTTCACGCTCAGCTCCCGGTGTTGACACCTCAAGGAAGTATTCGCCATCGACGGGATCGACTTCGTCCAAAATCGGGCTGACTGCACGTGACATATCGGCAAGAGCTTCCGAATCAACGCTGGCGCCAGGCTCGATTGCTTCGACGATCACTCGAACAATCTGCATTCCGGATTCTTTGACTCCAATAACGGAATCGAGTTCGAGTCCGAACCCTGAAGCGATAGGCGCTAAGCGTTCTTCGAGCGCCTCAAAGTGATGTTGTGGCTTCGCCACCATTCCTCCTACGTGTCCAACACGGCATTAGCTCCCCATCGTACCCGCCTTGAAACATGACATGATTTAAAGGTGCATCTTGTTGATCATCACACTCAGACTGACCGCGCCGCTTCGTCGCGACCACTTCGGCGTCGCCGAATCGGCACCTCGGTGAGCATCGGTATCGCTTCTGCCTTGATCCTCAGCGCCTGCACGTCAACGAATATCCCATTTTTAACGCGAACACTTCAGATCCCGTCGATGTCTGACACCGACGTCATTCGCGATCGCGCTGCGCGCGCTGATCAGGCAGCAGCGATTCGCGCTCAGGGCTTCGCTTCCCTTGCTTCATCGTGTGAGTCATGTGCCACTGCGCTTTCAACTTTTTCTACGCAGGCTGAGGGACGCGCGGATTCCTTAGGTGGGGTCTGGCAACCGTGGGGAACGCGGGTGCCAGACAATGCCAAGAACGTTCCGGATATTGCCGACGCGCCACTTTCGATTGACGAATTCATCGCGTGGAACGAAACAACTGCTCTTCGAGATCTTGCAACCGCCTCAAATCCCGATGCTCTTGACGGCGGACAAGCCGTTGCCCTAGCTCAAGTGGCTTTGAGCCGCTACGCCGATACTCAGGGACTTGCTCTGACGTACGGGATTGGTACAAGCACGCAGAGCCAGAGCCTCCAGACTCTCAACTCTCGCTTCAGCCTGAAAACAGACAATAGGGAGCTCGAGGCACTGGCAACATGGGGGATTGACCAGGAACACCTTGAGAATGGCACGCTGTTGCCCACGCTCGAAGTAAGCGACGAAACAGGTGAAAAGCTTGCGGCTTCCACGGAGCTCGCCGATTCTGTCGCACGTTGGGATTGTGTTGCTCAGTCACTGCCGACTGCTCAATTAAAAAACCACGTCATTTCTGATGCCGGCATCAAAGCTGATGAACTATTCAGCCGCGTCGATAAAACACTAAAGAATGGTGCAACGGACACGCGCGCCATGAGGTGTTCAATCGATACGTCCAGCGCTGACGCTATTTTCTTGACTCTGATTGAAGCCGACCTTCACTTGGTGAATACGTCTGACGAAGGCCTCCGGACAATCGGCATTCAGGCAGCCCTCGATGACATTCGCTCATGGATGGGTGTTGCCACGATGAGCTCTCTTCCATTACCGACTCCCGTTCCCGCCGAGGGCACTGACGACTCCCAGTCATCTCAATCCGTTGCACGCACCGAATCCGGACAGAGCAACTAACTGTCCGTCTTGGAAGCCTGCTTTTCACAGGACGCCACCTCGCCCAGCCGGGGCAGGTGGCGTTTGCCTACAATGAGCCCATGACTACCGTTCTGCCCGCGTCCGCTCTTGGCCTACTCCCCGACATTGATCGCAACCCCATCGCTGAACAAGTAGGAGATGACCTCTGGGTTGTCGCCGGCACTCATGCGCTGATCCTGACTTCCGCCACCGCGGTCATCGACTCCGCAATGTGGTACGAGGCCGCGACCGCTCAATGGGAGGCTGAAACTCGTCAGTTGTCGGTCACCTGGGTTGATCCTCAACGCCCGGATTGGATGCTGACGACAGTGTCTGAAGATCCGCACGTTCTGATGCGGACCATCAGTGACCACGTCAATCATTCGATCGTGATTCACAAGGCCTTGAAGGTGTCGAATGGAACGCAAGTGGCGGCGTGGATTCGGCGCGCGGAAGACGGAAAGCTGTTTTCTGTTCTGATTGCGCTTGGCCCGCTTGACGAGGCTTCCCAGAAGGAAGCAGATGCCTTCGAACGCGATTTGCGCGAGAGCGTGGGCCTCGATTAGGTCTGTTCCCCAGCAATACACGTGTCGGCGAAGTCCATGACCTCGCCGACACGTTTTTCAGTCGCTACAACGTGCCCTTAGTCGTCCAGCAGAGTGCGCACGAAAGGATCAATGGAGAATTTCTTATCCAGGATGGCTCGCGTCCATTCTTTGGCGGAGAACAGTGAGTGATCACGGTAGTTACCGCAGGACACGATGTCGGTGCCGGGAACGTCATCCCAAGTGACCTGGTCAGCGATTGCTTCAAGGCTGGAGACAACGGCTCGCGTGACTTCTTCAATGCTTGGGGTGCCCCACGTAATCAGGTGGAAACCGGTTCGGCAACCGAACGGCGAGCAGTCAATCACTCCATCCATGCGGTCGCGCAGGAGGGAGGCCATGAGGTGTTCGATCGTGTGCAGACCACCGGTTGGGATCGCGTTTTCATTCGGCTGGACGAAACGCAGATCAAAGTTAGAAATCGCATCCCCCTTCGGGCCGTGTTCAACGGCAATCAGGCGAACATAGGGTGCTTTCACTGCGGTGTGATCCAGCGCGAAGCTCTCAACTTCAGCCATGGTGGCCTCCTTGGGGTCGAACATGTCGGTAGCACGGCACCGGGAAAGCCAGTGCGAGAAACGATCAACAATCTAGTCGCGTTCACGCAAAGAACGTCGTCGCTGTTCAAGAGTAACCAGATATTCGAATGTTTCTTGATACTTCGGGTCATCTTCATTCATACGCTGAAGCTGCGACCGAATGTCGGCTGTTTTGCGATTCAGGTCCAATCGAACCAGCGCGTTCACAACTCCCTTGCAGTAAGAACGCATTTCGTCTTCGCGATCCTGAGGAAGTTCGACGACTGCAAGTTTGGTGATAATCGGTTCGATCAGTTCGCCTGCTTCTTGGCGAATATCATCCACGAAACGACGTGTCGCCACCTCTTGTGCATAGGCACTATCGCCTGTTTCGTCCTGTGCTTTCTTCAGCTGACGAGCAAACGCATCAACGCCACCAACCGCTTTAATCGCATCGAATACGGCTCTGCGCGTTGGATGAGTAAATGTCGCGCCATCGATGGAATCAAACTGCGTGCCAATGAAATAAATCGGCTGTTGCAAAACTGCTTCCAGCGCCTGGCGCTCCACGCGCGAGACGAGATCTTCGGGTTCGGGGCGTGCTTGCGGTTGCGGGCGACCCGCTCTGGCCATGTGGTTATTCTGCGCACTGTCGAAACGCTGATATCTCCCGCGTGATAGTGAACGAATCTGGTTGTGAACGAAACGAGGCTCCATGCCAAGCCAGCCGGCTAGCAGGCGTTCGTACTCCATCCGCAATGCGCGATCTTTAATGTCAGCAACGATGGGAGCAGATGCTTCCAAAGCCCGAACGCGTCCTTCGGGGAAATTGAGGTTCGATTGGCGAAGGATCGAACGCAAGACGAATTCAAACAGTGGAATACGCGAGCGAATCAATTCAACAACCGCGTTCTTCCCTCGATTAATCATAATGTCGCACGGATCCATCCCCTGAGGATCAACTGCAACAAACGTTTGAGACGCAAAGTTCTGGTCTTCTTTAAAGGCGCGAAGAGCAGCCTTTTGACCCGCCTCGTCACCGTCAAAGGTAAAGATCACTTCGGAGCCTCGTGCCTGCCCACTGGACAGGACAACCCCGGCAGCAGAATCCGCCGAGTCGCCCAGCAGTCGGCGGACAACGCGAACGTGCTCGGATCCGAAAGCCGTACCGCAGGTAGCAACCGCGCAGGTCACACCGGCCATATGAGCAGCCATCACGTCCGTGTATCCCTCGACGATGACGACCTTACGGTTCTTGGAAATCTCTTTCTTCGCCAAATCCAGCCCGTACAGCAACGTGGACTTCTTATACAGCGGAGTTTCGGGGGTATTCAAGTACTTCGGGCTCTGCTTGTCTTCGTCGTTCAAACGCCTAGCGCCAAAACCAACGGTTGTTCCCGTGATATCCCGGATCGGCCACATGACGCGACCGCGGAAACGATCAATCAGACCCCGCTGCCCACGCGACGCCAAGCCGGACTTTTCAATCTCTTCATCGGTAAAACCACTTGAGCGAAGCATGCGCGTCAGAGTGTCCCAGGAATCGGATGAGTAACCGACGCCAAAATGCCGACACTCTGCAGGTCCGAACCCGCGGCCTCCTAAGAACTTACGGGCAGGCAAGGCCTCTGGAGTTTCAAGCTGTTTTTGATAGAACTCTTCAGCAATCCGATGCATGTCGATCAGACGCTGGCGCCTGCCGGGCTGTTCACGCACCGTCTGAGAGCTTCCCTCTTCGTAGCGAAGAGGGACACCCGTCATTTGAGACAGGTATTCAAGAGTCTCTGGGAAGGAAAAATTATTGATCTTCTGAACAAAAGCGAAGATGTCTCCGCCTTCTCCACACCCGAAGCAATGCCAGAGACCCGTCGTCGGATTAACGGTAAAACTCGGAGTGCGTTCATCGTGAAAAGGGCACAACCCCTTCAAAGAGTTCATTCCGCCGCTACGCAAAGTGACGTGTTCACCTACGACACGAGCAACATCAATTGCCTGTCGTAAGCGTTCCTTGTCTTCTTCAAGAATGCGTCCGGCCATAGACGCTAGTCTACCGATCTGTTCACCATTTAGCGCACGCTCACAATTGGGTTGAAAGCATGCCACACCGCTGGGCGTGCCAGCGTGACGCGGACGCATCCGTCAGCGACGCGACCTGGTCAATCACCACGCGCAAACGCTCATTATCATCGTTCGTTTGACGCCAATTTTCAGCAAAAAGAGGCTCCAAAGCTGACGGTCCAGCCTTGAAAAGAGCATCCACCAAGTCCGCCAAAAGCGTGCGCTGCTGGTAATACACCGGCTCGTTCTCACGCGGGCTCATCACGAAGTGAACAGCCAGCCCCTTCAGGATCTGGATCTCCGCACGGGCCTCGGGAGGAACAACCAGATCCGCACGGTATCGTCCCAACGGACCGGCACCAAACTCAACACGAGTCGCGCTGACTGTAGAGGCACAGAAACGTCCGATCAGTTCGGATGTGAAATCTTTTAATTCCGCGAGCGCACGATAGGAGCCATCAAAGGATTGTGGCCATTCGGGCATACGAAGCAGACGGTCAATTGCCAGTTCCAAATCGGTGCGGGCAACCCTTGTCCCGTACCAGTTGATCGTCGAGTCAATGATCGCATTCAGTGTCGATTCATCACTGAGGGATGCAACGTCGCATTTACCCGTTGCAATGGCATCTTCAACGTCATGCACGGAGTAGGCAATGTCGTCTGAGAGATCCATGATCTGTGCTTCCAAGCAACGTCGACCAACGGGTGCTCCCTGACGCATCCACTCGAAAACGTGAGCATCATCTGAATAGACGGAGAACTTCTTTGCCGACTTCACCGGATCCGGCCCCTGCCCCTTTGCCCACGGGTATTTACAGATCGCATCCAATGTCGCCTTCGTCAGGTTCAACCCCGCCGGATGCCCATCATCGGTCAGTACTTTCGGCTCAAGTCGGGTTACCAGACGCAGGGTCTGCGCGTTTCCTTCAAAACCACCGCAATCGCCGGCAAGCTCATCCAAAACCCTCTCGCCATTATGCCCAAACGGCGGGTGTCCAAGATCGTGGCTCAGGCACGCTGCATCCACCACGTCAGGATTCGCGCCCAATTCTTTACCCAGTTCACGACCAACCTGCGCAACCTCAAGAGAGTGCGTCAGACGCGTACGAACAAAGTCGTCGGTGGCCGGGCCTAACACCTGAGTCTTCTCACCCAGACGACGCAAACCCGACGAGTGCACAATTCGAGCCCTGTCGCGTTCGAACGCTGTCCGCATCGCTGACTTCGAAGGTTCGGGCCACATACGTGACTGATCCTGGGACGAATACACGGGCGTGAGCACCAGGGCACTCCGAGTCATTTCAGGGCTTTCATTCACCACATAAGCCTATCTCTTGGGAACGGGCAGACGAGTTATTCACATCTGTGACACGATGAAAGGGTGCAACACCACGAGCCTCGCCCACACGCCGTCCGTACCCTGCTCGTTCACCGATCCATGCGTGGCCCCAGTCCCTGGTGGCATTCGTGTGCGCTCGCGACGATCCCTACTCCTCTGTCTGCGGATAACGTTGCTCAGATTTCCGCTGATGCACTGGCTTTACACAATGCCGGTTTTGATACCGTTCTTGTCACTGTTGATGCCCCAGTTCTGCTGGTTCATTCGAGTTCGCCGTTGCCGGAGTTTATTCATCAGTTGAAAGCGCGCCACCAGCGTGTGATTGTGCGTATCCCGAATGAAACATTCGTGTCTTTGGGGGCGCGCGGAGCGGATATGGAAAACCGCGTCACGACGCTTCTTCTGAGGACGCGCGGCGCCCTCAACGCTGGCGCGGATGGTGTTGATTTGGGCGTGTGCGCCGAAGAGTATGAAGACTCCCCGGTCCGCAGGGCGCTTGCGCGAGAGCGTTTCACTTCTCTTGTCCGCCAGATTGAAGCAGAGTGTGCAACGTTTGATTCTCAGCCAATTGTGACGGCACGCTTGTCTGGCTTTGATACTCCCGCGATTATGTCTCACCTTGAAGACGAGTGGTTCCATCATCTGCACGATGATGCGCTACTGACTGCTTCTTTTGACGCTCCAAGCCTTGAGTTGGTTATTTCAGATTCGCTGTCTATCCGTGATCGTATTGGTGCGGTTGCTCCGTGGAACGTTGATTGTCTGCCCGCCGATCAGCAGTCTGATGTGGATCGCGCGTTAACGCTACTTGCGCTTGGTCTTCCGGGTGTGTTCCACGGTCGCCTTCGTGAAGAAAGCGTGGTCGAGCAGGTCAGTGCGGCCTCGTACATTCGGACGGCGCTTACCCTGCGATCCGAACGCAAGCTGGGAACACACGCGCTGGGCGTACTGCACGGGTTGGAGTGGGCGCGCCCCGATACTCTTGTATATCTGAACTCCGACGTGATGATCGTTGTGAACACCGCCGATCAGCCTCTCGCTCTTCCGCCCGGTTCCCAGATCCTTGTAGCGAGTTCCCAGGGTAGCGATGGTGTGGTCGCTCCCAGGTCGTGCGCGTGGGTGAGCGTCGCCCGCATCCAGCCGGCACCGACCGCCGAGTTCTCTGACTGACCGATCCACGACCACCGTTTCGGTTTTTCGCTTTCATGCGCGCCTTTTCAGCGTTGAAGGGTGACGAGGCCACGCCGAGTTTCTTCAACGCTGAGCTGACCTGGGGCGCTGGAGGACGACGCGGAAGCGAACGTTGCCGCGTTGGCGAATGTTTGACCGCAGATCCTGGTGATCGCACCGAATTCACCCATTCCAATGCCGATAACAGGGCGGGCATAGGTTCGTGATGCTCTTACTTGCGCGTCCATGATCCTCAGCGCGTCCTCGGGCCGATGAGTCATATAGGCAACTTTGAGCACGTCGGCGCCAGCTTTTGCCATCAATGCGAATACTCGATCAATGTCGACGGCGGAGGGCGTTCGGGCAAAATCATGGTGCGACGCCACGGCGATGCTCCCGGCCTCGTGAATCTCTTCAACTATGTCGAATGCACCCGGGCGACAAATTTCAAGGTCAATCGCGTCGGCGAAGGTGGCCAGAATGACAAGAAAGTCCGCGTATTGAACGTCAGAAAGATCGACGAGGCCCCCTTCGGTGGCTGTGCGAATTGTTGCCAGCAGAGGAAGCGGGCTCTGATCCATCACGAGCTTGAGTCCAGTGCGTAATAGGCCTTCACGCTCGCTCGCTTGCACCGAGGCAAGGAGTGGGTCAACGCGCCATTCAATCAAGTCGGGCTGAGCGCCAGCGACATCCGCGATCTCGGTTGTCAGCGATTCCAGTGAAGCGCTCATCAGCGGAGAGATAACAGCCGTTGGAGCGCCGCCTCCGATCTTGAGCATTCCTCGCGGAGTCGACGCATGACCAATCGTCACTTCAGTTGGGATGAAATCATCGCAGGGATTCGACATATCAACCTCCACTGGCATCGGATTCAGCAAGATGAAGGGTCTGGCGTTCAGCATCACTCAGATAGGGAGAGTCCAACCACCCATCGGGCAGATGTGGCGTCTTTTCACCGCCGGCACGACCGCGAGCACCCAGCGCCGCCCGCGGATACTCCTGATCGAGGTCCAACGTGTGGAGAAGATCGTGGAGTTCTTCGAGGGTCGACACCATTGCAAGAGCGTGACGAGTTGGCCCGCCGACCGCGAAGCCCCGCAGATACCAGCCGACGTGCTTGCGCATTTCGCGGAGAGCCCGCAGTTCATCGCCCTGGTCTTCGACGACCCATGCGGCGTGCTTTTCGATGATGTCCGCGATGTCGGAAAGACTCGGGTCAGTAAAAGCAGGGCCACTCATCAGTGTCGAAGTCAGGTCGGTAAACAGCCAGGGGCGCCCCTGGCATCCTCGACCGACTACAACTGCATCGCAACCGGTTTCATCCATCATTCGCTGTGCATCTGCGCCGGAGAAAATATCGCCGTTTCCGAAGACAGGAATACGCATCGCGTCTTTCAAACGCTTGATCTGCTTCCAGTCAGCGTGCCCCGCGTAGTGCTGGGTTTGCGTGCGCGCGTGGAGGGCAACCGCTGCGACACCGCGATTTTCAGCCACTTTCGCAGCGTCGAGGAACGTAATATGATCGTCGTCAATACCAACGCGCATTTTCACTGTGACGGGAATATCGCGGCCGACTGCTGCTCCGGCCGTGTCCGCAGCACCAACAACCGCGTGTACAAGATCGTCGAACAGGTCGCGCTTCCATGGAAGGGCAGCTCCCCCACCCTTCTTCGTCACTTTCGGAACCGGGCACCCAAAGTTCAGGTCAATGTGATCCACCAGGTCACGGTCAATAAGGATCGATGTAGCCTGAGCCATCGTTGCTGGATCAACGCCGTAGAGCTGGATGGAGCGCACGCGCTCGGCGGGGTCTGGGCGCACCATTTGCAATGTGCGCACATTACCTTCAACGAGGGCGCGCGACGTTACCATCTCGCACACGTATAGGCCGGAGAGCGCGTCCACGCCTTTTTCTGGAGTGACCTGAGCGTTCGGACTGGCAGGATTCAACCAATCCGGCAGTCCTTCTTCGCCCATCTGCCGACATAAACGCCGAAATGGCACATCGGTTACTCCCGCCATCGGGGCAAGAACAATGGGCGACCAGACTCGCAGCGGGCCGATCCGGAGCGGATTCACGGAGCAGCTGCGCGTCGTCCCCCGGGTCGCTTCCAGTGAAGTCATGGTGCCCATTCTGCCCTCGATTGAACAACTCGAATTCGCCGGAGAGGTGAACTCCCTCATGGGCTTCCTCGTCGCCTCCCGCCTCATGCATCCCGATGACAACGTCGGGAGCGCATCAGCGCCGCTGTCTTCTTCCTCCTCCGAGCACTCCGCGGGAAATGGAATCATTCGCACCTCCGCCGTATTCGATGCCCACCCACCACAGTAACATTTTGCTAACAGTCGAAGCGAACCTCTATTCACGATCAGGCATTCTTGCTAACTTCGCCTTATTGGACGATGAAGTCCATACCCCTTTTTTGAAAGGATTATTCTCATGCTCCACAGGAATCGTTTTATCGTTCTCTTCGCCGGAGGAGCGGCAGTTATCGCCTCCGCCATCGCGTTTCCCGCGAGCGCATCCGAGACGAGCGAGCGGGATCTTGTCAATGAACTCATTCGTCAGAATCCTGGAAGCACCCAGGAGATGATCCTCGACTCCGCAGATGAGATCGTGCAGGAGACGGGAGCATCTCGGGAGGAGGTTCTTCGACGCTTCATCGAAGCCGAACAGGAGAACGCGCGTCTGCGCGAACAGACGCTCTCTGAGAATCGACAGGCCGAATCGAAAAGCACGGATGACAGCGCCCGCACCCTCCCCACCGCGTACTACAAGGGGGACATGTATCTCACGCCGTCCTATACGGCGGCTGTCATCAACCACGGTCACATCGGCATCTATGGCGATAAGGATTGGGTTGTCGAGGCTTCGGGCCCCAAGTGGAAGAGTAACTGGTGGTGGCATTACCAGATTCCGGTTGCGAAGGGAACAGTCCTCATGGAAACGACTCTGACGCAGGCACAACAGAACAGTGCCGCAGATTACGCCTATCGTTCTTTGATCGGATACCCGTATAATTACAAGTTCTGGAGCAATAAAGAGCAGGCTCCGACGCGTTTGAATTGCTCCCAGCTCGTGTGGCTGGCGTACATGCGAACCTCCGGTGTGGATCTTGACGGGAACGGCGGCCCCGGCGTATACCCCTACGACATCAAAGCGTCCCCTTACACGAAAGTGAATTGGACCGTCGAATAGTTCGGCGTATTTGATCGACAGATCCAGACGGAGGCGCGGATATCACTAAGACATTCGCCCCTCCGGAGCGGAGGAATGATGAGACCCGGAGAGACGATGAAGCACTGGACACTCGCCACGTACGCCGTATTGAGCGCTCTTTCCCTGAGCGCCTGCATCGCAGGAAGCCCCCGATCTCTTCCAGCAGCGGAGTTCACGACTCAGGGGGAAGCCCTGGCGATACAGCTCAGCAAGTCCGCCATTCGCTATGAAGGTACGCCCTCGAAGACCGGATACATGGTCCTCGCCGATCCTTCGGGTCGAACGCGCGCCTTCCAATCGGGGCAGATGTTCGGCGCCCAGCCCCTGTGGACCGAGTCCGGTTTGTTCTACGGAGGCGCCGCCTCTGAGCTCCTCACCACGGATGAAGGAACTCGGGAGATCACCCGCGATATCGAACCGGATGGAGAGTTGGCTAGGTACCCGCACGACGGCGGACGAGGCTTCATGAGCGTCTACAACGGCGGAGCGGATCCCGGGGGCTACCAGCAGCCTGTCCTCATCGGGCATCCCGAGGGCACGGAGAGCCTCGATGTAAGAGGCGCCTACATGAATATGGGCGCTTGCTCCGACACGCTCTACGCAGTGACGGAGACGAAGTTTGCGCCCAATCTTCTCGAACAGGCGAAGGCCGTTCACCGGGAGAATACGGGGGATTCTTCACAGAACGAGGAATTCGACGTTCTCGTTCAGCTTTTCCCCTCAGACGATCCGCAGAATCCGACGGTCCTCGAAGCCCTCCCCCACGACGAACGATTCTCCCGGGGCAATCGGGAGTTCCTCTGCTACGGCGAGACCATCTCCCTTCTCAGTTTCCTCCTCGATCATCCTGATGCCCAGCGCGGGGATGGACGCGATCCCTCCGCCGGGCACGCGGTTCTCGAGTCGTGGAATCTTCGGACTCACGAGCGGCTCTCGCTCGACCTCACCGACAATGACGGAGCATTCCTGGATCTGACGCGGGACGACCTGACGATCCCGACGGGCACTCTGGACGGTTCGACCTTCCGTTTCGTCACGATGACGGGCAAGGTGTTCTCAGTCGATATCGATACGGGGATCGGGACTCATCTCTACACCTTCGAGCGCTCCCCGGAAGGAGGGAGCGTTCCCCGATACGATGCGACAACACGGGCGATCTACCGGCTCGACAACGGAATGAACGACGATTCGGTTCTCGACTTCTCCCGATACGTCTTCGACACGGAACGCTTCGAGCATCTGTTCGACGTGGAGAGCCTTGCGCCGTATCGGCGGGGCGGTCTCAATATCGAAGGGATCGCCGTGAATCCGGTCTGGGAGAAGGCCCTGTCTTAAGGCCGCTTCGAGGGTCCTTAGACGAACTCTTCACCGATGGGAGGCCGGCCTGACGCGGCACGAGCGCAGGAAGTCAGGATTTCGAGCCGGAAACGTCATGCTCTCGCGGGAGTTACTCGCGAGAGCATGACATCTGCGTGTCAGCGCGCCGGCGGCTCGTCAGCAGTCGAGGAGCTTGGACGCGAGCCAAGGCTTCACCTGGTCGAGCGGGATGCGCTCCTGCGTCATGGTGTCGCGGTCGCGGACGGTCACTGCCTTGTCTTCAACCGAGTCGAAGTCGTAGGTGATGCAGTACGGGGTGCCGATTTCGTCCTGGCGACGGTAGCGACGGCCAACGGCGCCCGCATCGTCGTATTCGATATTCCAGATGGAGCGGAGGTCTGCTGCAAGTTCGCGTGCCGGGCCGGTCAGCTCGGGCTTACGCGATAGCGGCAGTACAGCTGCCTTCACGGGGGCAAGACGCGAGTCGAGGCGCAGAACGGTGCGCTTGTCGACGCCACCCTTGGTGTTGGGGGCTTCGTCCTCGTGGTAGGCCTCGATGAGGAATGCCATGAGGGAGCGGGTCAGGCCAGCGGACGGCTCGATGACGTAGGGAGTCCAACGTTCGCCGGTGGTCTGGTCGAAGTAGTCGAGCTTTGAGCCGGAGGCTTCGGAGTGGACACCCAAGTCGTAGTCGGTACGGTTTGCGATGCCTTCGAGTTCACCCCATTCGGAGCCCTGGAATCCGAAGCGGTATTCGATGTCGACGGTGCGCTTGGAGTAGTGCGAGAGCTTTTCCTTTGGGTGCTCGTAGAAGCGCAGGTTGTCGGGGTTGATGCCAAGGTCGGTATACCAGTCGCGACGGTAGTCGATCCAGTACTGGTGCCATTCTTCGTCGGTGCCCGGTGCGCAGAAGAACTCGAGTTCCATCTGCTCAAATTCGCGGGTACGGAAGATGAAGTTACCGGGGGTGATTTCGTTACGGAAGGACTTGCCGATCTGGCCGATGCCAAACGGTGGCTTCTTGCGCGAGGCTGCCGCAACATTTGCGTAGTTGATGAAGATACCCTGAGCGGTTTCGGGGCGCAGGTAGTGCAGACCGGACTCGTCGTCGACCGGGCCGAGGTAAGTCTTGAGCAGGCCAGAAAATGCGCGAGGCTCGGTGAACTGACCGCGGGTGCCGCAGTTGGGGCATGCCACGTCTCCGAGAGCGACGTCATCCGGGTTGTCGAGGCCGTGCTTAGCAGCGTGAGCTTCCTGCAGATTGTCTGCACGGAGGCGCTTGTGACAGGAGGTGCATTCAACGAGCGGATCGGTGAATGCCTTGACGTGACCGGAAGCAACCCAAGTCTGACGAGGAAGGATGACGGAGGAGTCCAGACCCACGACGTCTTCGCGGGAGCGAACCATGTACTGCCACCACTGCTTCTTGATGTTTTCCTTCAGTTCAACGCCGAGCGGGCCGTAGTCCCACGCTGAGCGAGTGCCACCGTAAATATCGCCACATGGGAAGACGAATCCGCGACGCTTGGCTAGAGAGATAACGGAATCAAGACGAGAAGGCGCTGCCACTTTGTGCTCCTTGTTTTGGTGGCCACACCTGGCTGGCGCAGCCTGCGATAGTGGGAGTCTATCGAACTTAGCGACGGCTTCGTTGACAGGCTCAGTGTGACGCACACCCCCTTCCCACTATTGGCAATGATTACCATTAAGGGTGAAACTTGAAACATGAAGTTGTCTCGTTCTGTTGTTATCGCTAGCGCGCTCGCTGCCTCTTTCGCTTTGGCCGCATGCTCGGGCACGACGACCACCCAGTCGGCGTCAGATACCTCCGCATCCGGTTCGTCATCATCTCTGAATGTGATGGCGTCCTTCTACCCGCTGAAGTATCTGACCGAAGAAATCGGTGGCGACCTTGTTAAGGTCACCTCGTTGACCCCCGACGGCGCCGAACCGCACGATCTTGAGCTTTCTCCCGCCACCGTCGACCAGCTTGGCAAGGCCGATGCTGTCGTTTATCTGGGGGGCTTCCAGTCGGCAGTGGACGAAGCTGTTGAGCACAACGCTCCGGAAACGGTCATCGACGTCGCGAAGGCTGTTCAGCTTGTTAACGTTGCAGAAGACGGCAATCACCCGGCCGAAGAGGAAGAAGAAGGCGACGCTACCGAGTCTGATTCGCACGATCATGAAGCAGATCATGACGACGCCGATCACATGGCCTCGAGCGAAACCGCTGAAGAAGCTGAGCACCATCACCATCACCACCACGACATGACGACTGACCCTCACTTCTGGCTGGATCCGGAACGCATGGGCCAGGCAGCAACGGCTATCGGTCAGGCTCTCGCCAAGGCTGATCCGGAAAATGCTCAGACCTACACATCCAATGCTGCGACGGTCACCAAGAACATGAAAGATCTGTCGACTGAACTCGTTGACGCAACAGCAACCTGCAAACACCAGACCTTCGTCACTGCTCACACCGCATTCGGCTACCTTGCAGACCGCACCGGCCTGACACAGGTGGGCATCTCGGGTCTGGATCCTGAGTCCTCGCCCTCGCCGGCCCGCCTGGAAGAAATCTCCAAGCTCGTGAAGTCCGAAGGTATCACGACGATCTTCACTGAAGCTCTCATCGACCCGAAGGTTGAGCAGACTCTTGCTAACGATCTTGGAATCCAGACCGCGGTTCTCGATCCGATCGAAAGCCAGGTTGATTCATCCAAGGACTACGCAGCGGTCATGCGTGACAACATCACCGCTCTTCAGACGGCTTTGTCCTGCAAGTGAGCAACACTAAAAACTCGGGAGCGGATATTCCTGAGGTGGGGATATCCGCTCCCGTCATTTCACTGGATAATGTCCACGTTGCGTGGGATTCTCACCTCGTTCTCCACGGGATCGAATTCGATGTTCACCCCGGGCAAGCTGTTGCCCTGACGGGGGCGAATGGATCAGGAAAGTCCACGACTCTCCACGCCATTCTTGGTACCGCTCCGATTACCCGCGGATCGATTCACCTCTTCGGTGTTGATAACACTCACCGTCGCGCGGTCAACTGGGATCGAATCGGCTATGTCCCTCAGCGCATCAGCGTTGGTGGCGCAGTCACATCCAGTGCTCTGGAAGTTGTAAAGTCAGGTCTTCTTGGCTCAAAGAAGTGGTGGAGCCTTCCCGGAAATACAAAGAAGGCAATGGCTGCGCTGAAGAGAGTCGGGTTGGCACACCGTGCCAAAGACTCGATGTCGATTCTTTCGGGTGGACAGCAACAGCGAGTCCTCATCGCTCGAGCACTCGTCCGAAATCCCGATTTGCTTATCATGGACGAACCCATGGCTGGCATCGACCGGACATCTCGAGAGCGCCTCGCACGAATCGTTAGCGAAGCAAAAGCTGAGGGAACAACGATTCTTGTCGTACTCCACGAGCTCGGCGAACTCGCCCCACTTCTCGATAGGGAACTCCACATCGGTAGCGGACACGTCACCTACGACGGCGCGCCTCACATCAGTGACGACCACGAACAGCATTCCGATGGCGGCAACCATCATCACGGGCATCCACATCCGCAAGCCGGACCAGGCCTCGTCGACGATATTTGGCAGGCGTGATGATCGCGACAATTATCGACGGACTCACTTCACTGCTGACCTCGTCCCTCATGCAACGCTCACTTCTTGCCGCTCTCATCGTCGGCTTGTCAGCACCGGTTGTCGGCACCTACTTGGTGCATCGCCGACTGGCAATGCTCGGTGACGGAATCGGGCATATTTCGCTGACCGGCGTAGCGCTCGGCTGGCTTGCCGGCACAATGGCGAACGCGAACCCGCAAGATTCGTGGGCGATCCCAGGGGCGATGATTATTTCGCTTGTGGGAGCTATCGCGATCGAATTGGTTCGCCAGTCTGGGCGTACGTCTGCTGACGTGGCGCTCGCGATGCTGTTCTACGGTGGCATTGCCGGCGGTGTCCTTCTTATCGGTCTTGCCGGTGGCACTTCAGCCCAGCTGAACTCCTACCTCTTCGGCTCGATTGCAACCGTGACATGGACCGATATCACGCTGATTTCAGTCCTCGGAATCCTCATCTTGGCAGTGGGAGTCGGTATTGCACCAGCTCTTTTCTCAGTGACGAACGATGAAGATTTCGCGCGTTCAACCGGGCTACCCACGAAGACACTGTCGATGATTATTGCCATCCTGTCTGCCCTGACCGTGGCTGTTGCGATGCGCGTTGTGGGGTCGCTACTGGTGTCCGCACTCATGATCATTCCCGTTGCCATCTCACAGTTGATGGCTAAGTCATTTCGATCAACGATGGCATGGGCCATGGTTTTCGGCGCGATCATCTGCATCACGGGACTGTCTTTCACATACTTCGTCGATCTATCCCCGGGCGCATCCATCGTCGTATTCGCAATTGCCCTGTACGCGATCGGATTCATCATCAAGGGGCTGGTCGACAGGCACCAGCGTGCCTCAAAGATGGCGAATGTGCGCGCCCGCGTCGCTCACCCCGAACATCACAACAACCACTCAACACAACAGAATCGCTCCCGTACCCGGCTTTGATCAGACGCAGTGTCACTATCACGGTCGGACAGAAACGAACCAAACCGATATGCTCAGGCTGAGCACGTGAACCACCCATCCACCCGATTGACCCGATGCAAAACTGGAGGACCGAAAATGCAACGCATGACCAAGCAACGTCAGGCGGTTTTCGCCGAGCTCACTCGGGTACCTGATTTCCGTAGCGCCCAACAGATTTTCGAAGACCTGCACAAGCAGGGACACAAGGTCGGTCTTGCGACCGTCTACAGGAACCTACAAGCGCTTGCTGACGGCCACGATGTGGACGTGTTGCGTAGCGCCGACGGAGAGTCCCTGTTCCGCGTATGCCATTCATCCACGCACCACCACCATTTGGTCTGTCGCAACTGCGGGCACACTGAAGAGATCGAACTGGATATGACCGAGAAGTGGATTCACGATATTGCATCCGCGCACGGCTTTACGGCTGTCGAGCATTCGGTTGAATTGTTTGGCCTATGCCAGACATGTTCGGCTAGCGCGGCAGATGATAAGGGCCCTGCGGGCACTCAGTCGTCTCAGGATGCTCAGTGATCCCCTCATGGGCCGATCATGGCTCGACGCTTTTTATTGCCCTCTTCGTGATCGTTTTTTGCCGAGCCCAGGGAACCTATTGGTTGGGTCGGCTTGCCGCGCGTGGCGCGTTGGCTGGCGTCGGCAAAGATGGTGTGTGGGGTTCGATTGCCCGCTGGTTTAACGGCCCTACGCCGAAGCGCGGTGCGAAGCTGTTGGACAAGTGGGGGTTAATCATCATTCCCCTGTGTTTCCTGACCGTTGGTATCCAAACTGCGGTAAACGCCGGTGCCGGCTTAGTCTCCATGAAGTGGCGCACGTACACACTAGCGATGATTCCTGGTTGCATCGCATGGGCAATCCTGTACGGCATGGGGATGCTGGCTATTTGGATGGCATTGCTTGGCGCAGTTGCTGGCTCCTGGTGGGGTCGCGTAGGAGTGTTTGCCGTCGCTGCTGTTGCCATTGGAGTAATTGCATGGCGCAAGCGCACCTCCAGCGAGCCTGCTACCGTCCGCGTCGACTGACTCGTTTTACGAGGCCGACCCCACCTGATCGATCGCTCCCCCAAATCGGCGGTCACGCCCTGCGTATTCGAGCAGACAGTCCCACAGCACTTCACGATCGAACGCAGGCCACGGCGTATCAATGAACATCATTTCCGAGTACGCCATCTGCCAGAGCAGGTAGTTGGAGATGCGCTTCTCCCCCGACGTGCGAATCATCAGGTCAACGTCAGGAACATCGGGCAGATACAGGTGATAGGTAAATGACTTTTCTGTCACGCCCTCTGGGCGGAGCTTCCCCATTGCGACCTGCCTAGCGATATCTCGCGCAGCATCAGCGATCTCTGCACGACCGCCATAGTTCACGCACATGATGAGGTCCAGTGTGGAGTTATCTTTCGTGGCCTCGTCTGCCTTCGACAGGGCCTTCACGACGGATTTCCATAGGCGGGGTTCACGCCCGCTCCAGCGCACGTGGACTCCCCAGTCCTTCAGTTGATCGGTACGGCGAGCAAGAACGTCGGTCGCGTAATTCATGATGAAACGGACCTCTGCTGGGCTCCGCTTCCAGTTTTCCGTGGAGAACGTGTATACCGACAGGTAGCGGACTCCCGCATCGATGGCACCCGCGATTGTATCCATCAGCGCATATTCACCGGCACGGTGTCCTTCGGTGCGCGCTAGGCCTCGTGAATTCGCCCAACGGCCGTTACCATCCATGATCAGCGCAACGTGCGCGGGCACTTCCCCCGTAGCAAATTCGGGAACAGGCTGATGCCACTGACCCGGCCCGGTCAGAGGCGCGCTGGGATCACCACCGGCTCGATCCATCGGTGTCAGATTCGCTTCAGGTGCCATCAACTGTTCCTTTCAAGGACCCGCAATGAACGAATGCGATGTTCAACGTGCCATTGAGCATAGGCGTTGACAAGCCCGTATGCCTCAATGCGAGCGAAATCCGGCGAGTTATCGGCTCGGTTCCACTCTCCGGACAGCAGGTCCCCCATCAATTCCATTGCTTCGAAAGAGGGAGCTGACGCTCCGATGGGCCGGCAGTTTTCGCAGACGGCACCACCTTCGTGAATGGAAAAAGCAGCGTGTGGCCCCTGGGCTCCGCACACGGCACAATCGAAGAACGAAGGTGCCCAGCCGGCTATCGCAAGCGCGCGGAGAATATACGATGCGAGCACCAGATTGGGGTCGTGACGCACGTGTGCAAGAGCGTAGAGAGCACCGATCAGCAGAAGATGTTGGGAGCGCGCTCCATCATCAGAATCAGCAGTCAGTTTCTCTGCGATCTCGATCATGACGCATGCGCGGGCATATAGTTCAAAATCTTTCGATAACGCGTCACCGTGCTGGGTAATGACTTCAGCTTGGGTGATGATGTCGAGGTTTCTCCCACGATGGAGTTGCACGTCGATCACGCCGAATGGTTCAAGGCGCGCGCCCATCTTCGACGTTGTTCTGCGTACGCCTTTACCGACTGCGCGAACCAGACCGTTATTCGCGGTGAGCAGTGTGATGATCCTGTCGGCCTCCCCCAGTTTGTGGGTGCGAAGCACGATTGCTTCGTCTCGATACGTTCTCATCACGGTGAAATTGTCCCACTTCGGCGCATTGATGGCGCGTTATGCAACACGGGAACGAGGCGACTGTCGAGTCCCTGGCTGAAATAGGAGTGAGAAAACGGCGACTGGAAAACGGCCGGGGCGGGAACGAAGTGGTCGTACCCGCCCCGTTTCTACACTGTATGTCAGCGCAAAGCCCTGTTCACCGCAGAAATAACTGCTTTATAGGTTGCGCGTGTAATCGACGAATCGATACCGACACCCCAGAGGATCTGACCGTTGACGGTGGCTTCAACGTAGGACGCTGCCTTCGCGTCACCACCCTGGCCCATCGCATGTTCGGAGTAGTCGAGGACGCGGACATCCACGTCGAACTGGCCGAGCGCCTTGACGAATGCTTCGATCGGACCGCCGGCGTGTGCCCTGACCTCGACGGGCTCACCTTGATCCTTCAGTGTCACCTTCAGATCAACCTGCTCGTCGGTGTTAGTCGTCACGTGAGAAGTTCCGAGTTCGAAGCGACCCCAGGCGGTAAGGTCCTTCGCTGCCGAGTTCGGCAGGTATTCATCGGCGAAGATTTGCCAGAGGGTATCGCCGTCGATCTCGCCACCGTAGGAGTCCGTGTGTCGCTGAACGATGCGAGAGAACTCGATCTGCAGACGACGTGGCAGTTCCAGATTGTGGGTGGTCGACATGAGGTAGGCGACGCCACCCTTGCCGGACTGCGAGTTCACGCGGACAACGGCCTCGTAGGAACGACCCACGTCGTGCGGGTCGATCGGCAAGTAGGGCAACTCCCACACCACTGCATTTTCATCACCGCCAGCTTCGTCAACTTTCTTCTTGCGGGCGAAGAAGCCCTTCTTAATCGCATCCTGGTGCGATCCGGAGAAAGAAGTGTAGACGAGGTCCCCCACGTAAGGTGCACGCGGTGACGTTTCCATCGACGTGCAGTATTCGACGGTCTGACGGATCTCATCGATATTCGTTAGGTCAACACCCGGGTCAATGCCTTGGCTGAACAGGTTGAGCCCCAGGGTCAGCAGGTCAACGTTACCGGTGCGTTCACCCTGGCCGAGCAAGCAGCCTTCCACGCGGTCTGCACCGGCGAGCAATGCCAGTTCAGCCGCAGCAACGCCGGTTCCACGGTCGTTGTGCGGGTGTACGCTGATCGCAATGTTTTTGCGACGGCTGAGGTTGCGTGACATGTATTCGATCTGGTCGGCATAAACGTTCGGCGTTGCACGTTCAACGGTTGCCGGCAGGTTCACAATGATTTCGCGGTCGTCTTCGGGCTGCCAAATATCCATGACGGATTCGCAGATTTCGAGAGCAAAGTCGAGTTCGGTATCCACGAAGATTTCGGGTGAATACTCAAAGCCGAAGATCGTTTCGTCGCCCAGACGCTTTTCTGCCTGCGCCACCACTTCGCGTGCACCAAAGACAGCCAAGTCGATCGTTTGCGCCTTGTCATTGCCGAAGACGAGCTCGCGGAACAGCGGCGACGTCGCGTTGTACAGGTGGACGGTCGCGCGCGGGAAACCGACGAGGGCTTCAAGGGTGCGCTCAATGATTTCAGGGCGAGACTGGGTCAGAACCGAGATCGTCACATCGTCCGGCACGGCATCTGCGTCAATCAGGGATCGCACGAAATCAAAGTCAGTCTGCGATGCTGCGGGGAAACCGATTTCTATCTCCTTGTATCCGCGACTGACTAACAGGTCGAACATCTTGCGTTTACGACTCGGGTCCATCGGCTCAATCAGTGCCTGGTTACCGTCACGCAGGTCCGTCGACATCCAGCGAGGTGCGTGAGTAATCCGATTCGAGGGCCACGTGCGGTCGTCCAGAACAACGGGGTTCGTGTCGAGGAACGGCTTGTACTTTGCAATCGGCATGTGCGAGCCAGAAGGAGTGGGGACGTTTCCAGTCGTCTTCATTGTGTTTCTTTCTTCGCTATCCTGATTCGCCCGGTTATCGGTGGGCGTCGGGTCGAAACACGTTGAGCCGTGGCGAGGTTTCGACCCTTTCAGGCCTCGTCACGGCAAAGAAGCAGGAGCATCCATTTTCGGCTCATGCCTCGTAGCGTATGACAGACGGGGTAAGCGTACGCGTCCACTTCGTTATATGGACGTTTTCGCCTTTCAGATTGCCAGCCCAATCACGAGGCCGGCCACCGCAATCAAGGGGAACACACCCTGTTTGATGGCCGCGCTGTGGTGCTCCTTGGATGTGATAAAGAGAACGAGTGCGAGCGCAGCATGGAAGCGGTAGCAAAGATGGCGAGTGTATTGTCCACGACAAACAGCGTGCCCTCACCATGCGATACACACGCAAGAATGGCACCAATCAGGCCATCAAGAGCGAAGAAAAGAGTGTAGACACCCTGGTTGGAGGCGTAGAACACGTGCTTTCGCGATTCTTCAGCGCTATCGTCGAAGATTGAACGCGCGGTCGACTCTTCCCGAGCAAAGGTTTCCACATTGAAACAGTGCAGAAGACCAGCATAGATCGTCGTAGCAAGACCAATAATCGTCAGAGATGTCTTGGTTCTATTGTCCCGCGCTTCGTAGCAACGCGCGTTTAACCATTGGTCACACCGAGGTGATGGTTGTTCCCACTTCACCGCTCAGAGCTCTATCAGCATCCGCCAACGCGCAAATGACACCACGGCGAACCGTACCAGCCGGGGCCTTCGATACGAAGTCAACGATTGCTTCAACTTTGGGGCGCATGGAACCTTCAGCAAGTTCCCCCGACTCAATCAGAGCACGCCCTTCATCTAAAGAAATGTGGTGAAGCCAGTGTTGCATTGGTGTTCCCCACCCCGTGGCAACCGCCGGAACTGCAGTCAGGATGACCAGAGCAGAGGCTCCCAACTCATCAGCCATGAGAGCTGCGCTTCGGTCCTTGTCGATAACCGCGTCCACGGCTTTCATTTCATAGTCGGTGCGAATAACTGGGATACCGCCACCGCCTGAAGCGATGACGATGAAGCCGGCGTTTGCCAGAGCTTGAATCGCCTCAATTTCAACGATCCGACGTGGCAATGGAGAAGCAACATACTTCCTAAATCCACGCCCAGCATCCTCGCGGTACACGGATCCGGGCTCTTCCTTCATCCGCTGTTCCGCCATTTCCCGAGTCAGAAATTGACCGATTGGTTTGGTCGGGTCAGCGAATGCTGGATCATTGGGATCGACTTCCACACGAGTCAGAAGACCGGCTACTTTGCCGGAATACCCGCGAGTCGCCCCAGCCTCGTCGATTGAACGCACCAGGTGCTCGCCAATGTACCCCTGGCTCATCGCAACCATCTCTGGAAGATCAACGTCGGGCACACCGGGGTCAGCTGCAACGCCCAGGGAAAACGCGCGCGTGATCTGACCGACCTGGGGCCCATTCCCGTGAGCGATCACAAGAGGGCCTGCATCAGCCAAACTCACCAAGACTGGCGCAGCCTGACGCAACAGATGCAACTGATCGTCGGGTGTCTGCCCTAGAGCATTACCTCCTAGAGCAACAACCGTCGTGGAACTAGAAGAGTAATCGCTCTTCATCTAGAACCCGAGACGTCCCAACATTTTCGGATCTGACTGCCAGTCTTTCGCCGTTCGCACATGCAGATCCAAATACACACGCGCTTTCAGCAAGTCCTCGATCAAAGGACGCGACTTTGAGCCAATCTCTTTCAGGCGCGATCCTTTCTTACCAATGATGATGGCCTTCTGAGAATCGCGTTCAACATAAACGTTGACGTGCACATTCATCAGCGGTGGACGAGTATCACCCTGCCGACGAGGCCTGGCAACGATCTCTTCAACCTGAACTGCAAGTGAGTGCGGAAGCTCATCACGGACCCCTTCAAGTGCAGCTTCGCGAATGAACTCTGCAATCAGAGTGTCACGCGATTCATCGGTCACATCCCCATCCGGGTAGAGCGGTGGGGAGAGCGGAACCGTCTTCGTCAGCACATCAAGCAGCTGGTCAACGCCATTTCCGTCAAAAGCACTGACGGGAATGATCGCCGCGAAATCACCCATCTTGTCAATCGACAGCAGATGCTTCATCAGGCGCTCTCGACTGACCAGATCACACTTCGTCGCAACAGCAATAATCGGACGACGAACGTCCTTCAATTCGCGGGCAATGAACTTGTCGCCAGGACCAATACGCTGGTCAGCAGGCAAACAGAAGACAACGACATCAACTTCCGCGAGCGCCTCGCGAACCATGTCATTCAGACGCTTGCCCAAAAGCGTTCGCGGACGATGATATCCGGGGGTATCAACTAAAACCAGCTGGCTCTTTTCACCGTGGACGATGCCACGAATATTGTGACGCGTCGTTTCAGGACGACCCGATGTGATCGCAATCTTCTGGCCGACGAGCGCGTTTGTCAGCGTTGATTTACCTACGTTCGGGCGACCCACGATAGAGACGAATCCCGCGCGGAAGTCCTGAGGAAAGTCTGGGATCATCAGGCCGGCGCCTGCGTTCGTTTCGTCGCGCAGAGCTTTCATTCCCTCGACGACAGCGAACATATCTTCGGGGTCAATGTCACTTGCGTCGTCGAGATCGACGTCATCGAAGGCCTGGCTATCTGCGTCATCAACGTCATCGAACTCAGTGGTGTGCGCGACCTCGTCCCCTAATGCGCCAAGTTCGCCAGCATCAATGTCACTGTCATCGACGAACACTTCATCGCTTTCGAACGCGTTTGGGCCTGCCATCAGCTCGTCATCGCTGGGGAAATGCATTATGCGTCCTCACTGGTTTCTTCGGTCGATTCATCGCTCGCCACGAGTAGCGAACACACAATCGTACCAACTTGGCGACGGCGTCCTCGTGCTTCTTCGGCGAGCATGTGGATGCCTAATGCGTCACCCTGCGCCCCGGGAAGAGGGACGCGCCCCAATGCCTTTGCGAGCAAACCACCGACAGAGTCCACGTCGTCATCTTCAAGTTCAAGGTCGAAGAGCTCGCCGAGCTCGGTAATTGGATAGCGTGCAGGTACACGCCACGATCCGTCGTCACGTTGTTCGGGCTCAATAATTCCCTTGTCATGTTCGTCGGTGAGGTCACCAACGACTTCTTCAATGAGGTCCTCAAGGGTCACCAGCCCCGCTACGCCACCGTATTCATCGATGACGATCGCCATATGGAAGTGGTCTGCTTGCATCAGACGAAGCAGATCGTCTGCGGGCTTCATTTCGACGGTGAACTCGACCGGGCGCATCATCTGCTCTGCCACCTGGTCCATGTCCGCCCCGTAGGTCTGCAAGCGGGCAACAACATCCTTGAAGTAGAGGATGCCACGAATGTCATCGACATCGTCACCTTCAACAGGAATACGTGAAAAGCCCGAGCGGACAAACAGGCGCAAGGCTTTATGAGCGGGAAGATCCGCCGGGGCGGTCACCATTTCAGTTCTGGGAACCATCACTTCGCGGACAAGCGTATGCCCCAGGTCCAGAACGGATCGCAACATTTCGCGGTCCTCGTCTTCAAGTCCTTCGGTTTCACCCACCTGGTCGACCATTTCGCGCAGGTCATTTGCCATTTCGGCGCGTGCTTCGGCTTCCGTCAGGTCAGATGCGGGAAGACGCCCACGGATGGCCTCAACAAGAGGGTCGAGGAATCTTGTCAGAGTAACGAGGGAGGACACCAACGGTGCTCCCGACAGAGCAATCTTCTCTGGACTGCGCTGTCCCCAACGGGAAGGAACAAGCGAAATGAAGACGAAATGGACGAAGGTGATCGCTAGTAAAGCAACGAGAGCTGTCGCCCACCACGCCAACGACATCGAAGAAAACGCAAGCGTTAATGAGACGGCAACAATCACTTGGAAAAACGTGCGAAAACCACGCAAAACAAGCGTCGCCCGCCTGCGATGGTCCAGTAGAGTCAACAGTGTGGAAGCGTTCTGGCGTTCTTCCTCAACCAGATCTGTTGCACGCGCAATCGACATACGAGAAAACGCAACCTCGATCGACTGAAGCATCGCAGCTAAGAAAAGCCCGACAACCGCAATGATGATCAGAGCAGGAAGAGGAAGTGAGGCGGTAGAAGGGATCATCGAGTTGCCAGGAAAGTCAGCAGTAGCTTACGTTGCAGGTCAAACATGACTTTCTTTTCATCTTCTTCGGCGTGATCGTAGCCGAGCAGATGCAACATACCGTGGGTGGCCAGCATCAGCATTTCTTCAACCATCGCGTGACCGGCTTCAAGGGCCTGTTTCTGGGCGACCTGCGGGCAAATACAGATATCACCAAGCGTCCCCGACAAAGTCGGGTTGTCGACACTTCCCGGGCGGAGCTCATCCATCGGGAAGCTCATCACGTCAGTCGGTCCAGGAAGATCAAGCCAGCGCAAATGCAGGTCTTCCATCGGCTCAGGATTGATGAACAGAATGTTCAGTTCGACGTCGGTGGCGACGTGCATCTGCGTGAGCACGTGGTCAGCAAGAGCAGCGAATTCGCTCCCGTCAATGACGAAATCAGTTTCGTTGATGACTTCAGTCATCGGTTCCTCCCTGGTAGCGACCAGTGCGTGATCGATCAGATGACGGCCTTCTCGTCCGAGCTGCGCGTGAGCGTGAAACATTCGTACGTGTTCGCCCAGATGTGGAGCGTTGAGCACTCAGTCGGTCTTCCCAACGCTCGTAGGCGTCTATGATTTCTCCGACCAGCTGATGACGCACTACGTCTGCGCTGGTCAGGTAGCAGAATTCAATTCCGTCGATGTCACTCAGGATCTTCGAGATGACCGCAAGACCGGACTGACCAGCACCCGGTAAATCCACCTGAGACGCGTCGCCAGTGACAACAATCTGAGAGTTGAATCCGAGCCTCGTCAAAAACATTTTCATCTGGTTCGGCGTCGTATTCTGCGCCTCATCCAAGATGATGAAGGAGTCGTTCAGCGTGCGACCGCGCATGTACGCCAGAGGGGCGACTTCGATTGTGCCCGCAGCCATGAGTTTTGGCAGGACCTCGGGATCGAGCATGTCTTTCAGCGCATCGTAGAGCGGACGCAGGTACGGGTCGATCTTGTCGGTCAGGGAACCGGGCAGGAAACCGAGGTTCTCCCCCGCTTCCACCGCAGGACGGGTCAGCACAATGCGCTTGACCTGCCCGGAAAGCAGACGTTGCACGCCGGCTGCCATCGCAAGATAGGTCTTACCCGTACCCGCCGGACCGAGTCCGAAGACGATCGTCGACCGATCAATCGCATCAACATAGGCCTTCTGACCAGCAGACTTCGGGCGGATAGAACGACCGCGGACGGAAAGAATTTCGTCGGAAACGGCGGGCGTTGCGATTGTTCGGGTGAGCAGTGAGATGGCGTGCTCGACTGCCTGCGCATCCAGTGGCTGCCCCTTCTTCGCCAAAGAAATCAGTTCTTCGATCAAGTCGCCGGTAACACCAAGATCCGCAGAAAAGCCGGTGAGAGAAATATCGCGGCCGATGACGTGGAAGTTCACGCGCGGGAAACCGTGTTCCAGAGCGCGCAGCACCTGATCTGATGTGCCAAGCAGCATCAGAGGATCAAGGTCAGCAGGGATTGAAATGTGACGGGTTGATGCGACAATTCGCGCAACGTCGGGGTCTGCCACTGATGCTCCGTTTCTTTCTTCGTATTCCACAGTCTAGCGACTTCACGTCATACTTATCCCATGAGCGCGTGCGATCCCCTTCTGGCTAACCTGCCACGCCTACCTATCGCCGACGCCTTAGATCGTATTGCACCTTCAATCAAGCCAGGTCATGCCCTAGTTCTTTCTTCTCCGCCTGGCTCGGGTAAGACGACTGTGCTTCCTCCTCTTCTTGAAGCGAGCCTCGATACTCGTGTGATCGTCTGTGCCCCGCGCCAGATCGCGGTGCGGAGTGCCGCTCGCCGTCTTGCCTGGCTCCTCGGCGAAAAGGTGGGTGACACGTCCGGATATCGAGTACGAGGCGACGTCAAGGTCTCCGACCGTACTCGGGTCGAATTTGTCACGCCCGGTATTATGCTTCGTCGTCTGCAGGGCGATCCGGAGCTTGAAGGCGTTGGCGCCGTGGTCATCGATGAGTTCCACGAGCGCCATCTTGAAACGGATCTGTCGCTTGCGTTCATCTTGGACACGATGAGCGTCCTACGCCCAGATCTTCACCTGACTCTCACGTCAGCAACGTTGAATGCTGATCGTTTGGCTTCGTTCCTTGGCGGCGTCCTCAATGAAGTAGACGTTGTTGATGTTCCCGGCGCACTGCATCCGATTACGACGCATTGGATGGCGCCGTCTGCCCAACCTCTTGCAACGACAAGTAGCGGAAATGTGGTGGTCGCGCGTGAGTTCATCTCGCACATCGTGTCAGCCACGCGCCAAGCGGTCAGCCAAACCAATTCCGACATCCTCGTTTTCGTGCCCGGCGCCAAAGAAATCGACGAGGCCGCCCAGGCTTTAGGAGGGTTCGGCCCCCACGAAGTTAGCGGGGTCATGATGGATGTGCGGGGCCTGCACGGGCGCCTCGCTCCCGGAGCGCAAGACGCGATTCTGAGCGTCGACGATAGTCAGAAAGCTCGACGGATCATTATTACAACGTCGATCGCAGAGTCGTCTTTGACCGTACCGGGCATTGGATGTGTTGTGGATTCTGGTCTTGCACGCGTTCCGTCGTATGACGTTCAACGCGATGCAGGTTCATTGATAACAGTTCCAGCGCCTCGCGCGAGTTGCGATCAGCGTGCTGGACGCTCTGCCAGGCTCGGGCCGGGCACGGTTTATCGGTGCTTTGATCAGGTGAGTTTCGCGCGCAGACCCGACCAGATCACCCCGGAAATCCTGTCGACGGATCTTGCAGACGCTGAGCTTCAAGCACGTTGCTGGACCAGCGGCGGTTTGGACGCGTTGGAACTTATTGACCCAGCCCCACCTGGGGCGTTAAAGCGCGCCCGCGAGCGCCTCCACGCCGCAGACCTTGTAGACGATGATTATTCTCCGACGACACTTGGTCGTCGCGTTGCTCGACTGCCTGTTTCCCCTTTCCTTGGGAAGGCTTTGATTGCTGCTTCACCACTGATCGGGAGTAAACGCGCCGCATACTTTGTCGCTCTTCTCGGTGAGAATCCTCGAGTTGGCGACGGTGACCTGGCACATTTTGCCCGGCGATTGAAGGCGGAGCACGCCGATATTGCCCGTCGGGTACGTCAGTCTTCACAGCGCCTCGAACGCTGGGCGGATCCTCATTCCGACCCCGGTAGGCTCTCTGACGACGAGGCAATCGGCCTTGTTGCTGGGCTTGCTCATCCAACGTGGATTGCTCGCGCTCGAGGTGGACAAAGCGGAACCTACCTTTTTGCTGACGGGCAGGGAGCTTATCTCCCACCCTCGTCTTTGCTGGCGGGAAGCGAATGGCTGGCAATCACGGATGTGACGCGCAGTGTCGGCCGGGCCGATGGACTCATCCGAGCGGCTGTTCCGATGAGCGCCGAAGACGCACTATCCCTAGGACACTCACTCATCACGGAGCGCACGGACTGCACGTTCAGCGGTGGAAGAATCCGCGCAACCGCAACCACAATGCTTGGCGCCATTGCACTTGGGCAACCACGCAATGTGAAGCCCAGCCCTGAGGAGGTCATGCGCCTACTCACCGATGAGTTCGCCACTCACGGTCTTTCAATGCTGAAGTGGACCGAGTCTGCGACGCATATGCGCGCTCGTCTTGCAGCATTGCACGCGGTAGCGCCCGATATGTGGCCCGACGTGAGCGATGATGCGCTGATTGCTGACGCTGACTCGTGGTGTGCTCCCTTCATTTCCGCATTGGCAGAGGGCGGATCAATCGCCAGGATTGA
Source organism: Pauljensenia sp. UMB9872 (assembly GCF_030212665.1). NCBI lineage: Bacteria > Bacillati > Actinomycetota > Actinomycetes > Actinomycetales > Actinomycetaceae > Pauljensenia > Pauljensenia sp. UMB9872. The sequence continues at coordinate 44,705 of NZ_JASOER010000015.1, forward strand.
CACTGCGTCGCTCATCAGGAGTTTGATCCCTTGGCAACATGCGGGTTCTTTCGACGAGTGGGCTCCCGCCGACATTGAGATTCCCACCGGAGAGCGAAGGAAAATCGACTGGTCAACTGGCACTCCAACGGTGACACTGCGGGTACAGGAAGCCTTCGGTTGGACTGCAACGCCCACCTTCGCCAACGGGCGTCTTCCCCTTCTTATTCACCTGACGGACCCCGCGGGCAGACCCACTGCCGTCACCTCAGACCTCGCAAGTTTTTGGGCGGAGCCTTACCAGCAGGTGCGATCCCAGCTACGGGGTCGTTATCCCAAGCATCTATGGCCTGAAGACCCGATGAGTGCGAAGCCGACGTCGCGCGCGAAACCTCGTCGATAGTTCCCACTCAAGGTGCTCAACGAGGCGCAGGCATGACTCGCACCACCAAATGATGAAATCGGGATTGAAAACCGTCGTAGCAGACGTTGAATAGGCCGATCAGGAACGCACTGCGCATCCTTTCCTTTTCAAGTGCGTGGCTCAACAGTTAACTGATCTTCTTCAGGGAGAAACATGAACAACATACGCTGAAGAATTCGCCCCTACTCGTCGTTGGCGGCGGCCAGGCTGGCAAGTCCAGTATCGAGTTCCAGCAGGTCATCAATGGTTTGAGGACGCATGATCCAACTCGCCTGACCGCTTTCAACAGCAATGACACCCGGTTTGGTCGCCATGTTGTAGTTCGATGCCATCGAATAACCGTAGGCACCGGTCACCGGGATAACGAGAAGGTCACCGGCTTGCACGTCACTCGGAAGATCAACATCCCAGACGATAACGTCGCCACTTTCGCAGTGCTTGCCCACGATTCGCGAGCGCACTGGTTCGACATCGGAAACACGATTTGCGAGCGTCGCCGTGTAGCGTGCCCCGTATAAAGCCGGTCGAATATTGTCAGCCATCCCCCCATCAACCGCGATGTAGCGACGCTTCAGGCCATCTCCTAGGGTCGCGTCTTTTACGGCCCCAACGCGGTAGAGGCTCACCATCGCGGGTCCAACAACCGAACGCCCAGGCTCAACTGAAACGTGCGGAACAGGGAAGTCCAGCTCAGCGCACGCGTCACGCACAGCACCCGCAATTGCGCGCGCTACCTCAAGCGGCGAAGTCGGTGTTTCGTCATCACCCGTGTAGGCAACGCCAGCCCCGCCACCAAGATCAATATCGGGAATTGTCAGGCCGGTACGCCCCTGGATCTGCTTCGCCAGCCGGCAGATAATCGTAGCCGCTTCAACGAATGCGTCAATGCCGATGATCTGCGAGCCTATATGCGAGTGCAGGCCTCGCAACTCAAGATGATCCGAGGAGGCAATCGCGTCAACGACCTCGTCAAGCTGACCATCGAAGGCGCCAACGCCGAACTTCTGATCTTCGTGCCCGGTGGAAATGTATTCGTTTCCGCCCGCATGCACACCCGTCTTCACGCGCACCATGACGCGTGCGACGACGCCGAGCTTCTTGGCGATGTGGTCGAGCTGGCCGACTTCGTAGAGAGAATCGATGAAGATTCGTTCGATACCTTCTTTGTTGCCTGCCAACAGCGCACATTCAATTTCACTATCAAGCTTGTTGTTCCCGTGCAATCCCACTTTGGCGGGGTTTGCGCCGGAGCGCAACGCCATTGTCAGCTCGCCGAGGGAAGCCGTGTCGACTCCCATCCCCGCATCCGTGACGACGCGGACTACGTCGGATGAAAGGAATGCCTTGCCGGCGTAGAAAGCGTCGCCACCATTCATTCCGTAGTCGTCCCAGAATTCTTCGGCCATCGCGGTCGCCCAGACATTCGCGCGTCCAGCAAGATCAGCGCGATCAAGGACAAACGCGGGCGTGGCAAAGTCATCGGCAAGGTCCGTCAAAGAAACTCCACCGATTTCTAGAACGCCATTGTCGAGGCGCTTGGCTGACCACGGCCAGATGTCGGGCCGTTGATCGGGCTCTGGGCAAATCAGATCCCCGACCGGGCGGGCGTCAAACGATGCTGGCGCTTCCCCCACGTCACATCCGTTCTGGAGCAGCAACGCCCAGCAAGCCAAGGCCGGTACGCAGAACCTGTGCCACGGCATCATTCAGCCAGAGGCGGGCAACGTGACCAGCATCGACTGGATCATCTCCACGAGGAGTGACGCGACACTGGCCGTACCACGTGTGATATGCAGCAGCGAGGCCCTCGAGGTAGCGGGCGACACGGTGCGGTTCACGTAGCTCAGCAGCCTGGGCGACCTGGGCAGGGAACTGAGCAAGCACACCCAGAAGATCCGAATCCGCCTGTGTGTCGAGAGCTGCGGGCTCGAATCCAGCTTCGCGCGTCACGCCGTGTTCGGCGGCATTGCGCGCAACGTTACGAGTACGAGCATGGGCGTACTGGACGTAGTAGACGGGGTTTTCATTCGTGCGCGATGACAGCAGATCAAGGTCAATGTCGAGGTTGGAGTCCATCGAAACGCGGACCAGCGAGTAGCGGGCCGCATCGACGCCCACAGCGTCAACAAGGTCATCAAGGGTCACGATCGTGCCCGCACGCTTCGACATACGAACCGGCTTGCCCTCCTTCACCAAGTTCACCATCTGACCGATGAGGATCTGCATGTTTTCACCCGGCTTATCACCGAAGGCTTCACACATTGCCATCATGCGACCGATGTAACCGTGGTGGTCAGCACCGAGCAGGTAGATTGCGACGTCTGCGCCACGCTGGCGCTTATCTAAGTAGTAGGCAACGTCACCGGCGAAATAGGCGGCCTGACCATCCGATTTAATAAGGACGCGGTCCTTGTCGTCACCGTACTTGGTGGTGCGCAACCACACGGCGCCATCCTGGTCGAAGACCTCTCCGCGTTCGCGCAGGGTTTCAATCGCACGAGCGACTGCCCCTGATTCGTGGAGAGAGTCTTCGTGGAAGAAGACATCGAACTCAGAACGGAAGTCGGATAAGCGCTGTTTGATCTCGGCGAACATCAGCTCTACGCCACGAGCGCGGAAGGCTTCAACAGCTTCTTCAGTTTCGAGGGTGACAGGATCAGGCTGACCGGCCGTAGCCGCATCGGCACGCACCTGGGCAGCAATATCGGCGATGTACTGGCCACCGTAGCCGTCTTCAGGCGCTTCTTGACCCATTGCACGGGCATAGAGGGAACGCGCGAAGCGATCAATCTGCGAACCGTGATCGTTGAAGTAGTACTCGCGGGTTACCTGTGCACCCGCTGCAACCATCAGACGAGCAAGCGAGTCACCAACAGCCGCCCAGCGAGCACCGCCAAGGTGAACCGGACCGGTCGGGTTTGCGGACACGTATTCGAGGTTCACGTGCTTGCCAGCAAGCTTGTCTCCGGTGCCATAGGCATCGCCAGCTTCGATGATCGTTCGAGCAAGTTCACCAGCAGATGCGGCACCGAGCCGAATGTTGATAAAGCCCGGTCCTGCGATCTCAGCCTCGTCGATTCCCTCAACTGAAACAAGAGCGGAAGTGAGAAGCTGCGCGAACTCACGAGGCGCCATGCCGGCCTTCTTACCCAGCTGCATCGCGATGTTGGTTGCCCAATCGCCGTGGTCGCGGTTGCGCGGACGCTCAACCTTCACAGGGTCGGGAACGTCTTCGGCGTTCAGAGCAAGCGAACCATTATCGATAGCAGCGATGATGGCCTGACGAATAACGAGTGCAAGTTCTTCTGGAGTCACGCCTTCTAGGGTAGTTGTTTTCGTCCCCGATTAGCTACGCGCGCCGAGGTGAAATAGGACGAATTGAAAGCAAATCTGCAGGTCAGGAACGGAATCGTTACCGGTAACGTATCCGTAAATGATTCAAAAACGACCCAACAGCCATTAAATGACTCAACCACGCCATTTTTTCGTCACCAAATTGTGACCTGACAATTGTGGACGCAAACGCCTTCATCGTCCTATACTCACTATCACCGGAAACGTTACCGACGGAGATGTAAATTCTTCAGAGGTGACCCCGCTATCGCATCAACTTGACGCACTTCAGGTAGCGTCACGAACTCGAAGCGTCCAAAGGAGGACATCTGCGATGTCGAAGTTCATGAAGGTCGCCGCAGCATCTGTTGCAGCAGCCGCAGCCCTTTCTACTCTGGCAGCTTGCTCGTCAGGTTCAGATTCAGCCGATGACACCACCGGCTCCGTCTACTACCTGAACTTCAAGCCCGAATCCGATGCCACCTGGCACGAAATCGCCAAGGCTTACACCGAGGAAACCGGCGTCGAGGTCAAGGTTGTCACGGCCGCCTCCGGCACCTACGAGCAGACCCTCAAGTCTGAAATTGCCAAGTCGGACGCTCCAACCCTGTTCCAGATCAACGGCCCCATCGGCCTGAAGAACTGGCAGGACTACACCGCCGACCTGACCGACACCGACTTCAACAAGGCTCTCCTTGACCCCTCAATGGCAGTCAAGGGTGAAGATGGCAAGGTCTACGGCGTTCCTTACGTCGTCGAAGGCTATGGCATCATCTACAACCAGTCCATCATGGACAAGTACTTCGCCCTCTCCGGCGCGAAGGCCACCTCGATGGAAGAAATCAACAACTTCGCCACCCTAAAGACTGTTGTTGAGGACATGCAGGCTCGCAAGGACGAGCTCGGCATCGACGGCGTCTTTGCTTCAACCTCACTCAAGCCCGGTGAAGACTGGCGCTGGCAGACGCACCTCGCCGACCTTCCCGTCTACTTCGAGTACCAGGACGACGGCGTGGACGACAAGGCAGAAATGACCTTCTCGCACGGCAATGAGTTCAAGAACATCTTCGATCTCTACCTGCAGAATTCCACCATTGCTCCCGAGCTCGCTTCCTCCAAGGCAGTCAACGACTCCATGGCTGAATTCGCCCTCGGCAAGGCCGCTATGGTTCAGAATGGCAACTGGGCATACGGCCAGATTTCTGACATTGAAGGCAACACTGTCAAGCCTGAAGATGTCAAGATGCTCCCGATCTACACCGGACACAAGGGCGAAGAAACCCAGGGCTTGAACATCGGCACCGAGAACTTCTTCTCGATCAACTCGAAGGTTTCCGAGGCCAAGCAGAAGGCTTCGATCGACTTCGTCAACTGGTTGATCAACTCCGAAAAGGGTAAGAAGTACATGGTCGAAGACCTCGGCTTCATTCCGCCGTTCAACACCTTCACCGATGCTGAGCAGCCGGCCGATCCGTTGGCAAAGGAAGTTGTTTCCTACCTGTCCAACACCAAGCTGACCACGATTCCGTGGGTCTTCACCACCTTCCCGAGCCAGACCTTCAAGGATGACTTCGGTGCTGCCCTGTCGCAGTACGCAGCAGGCCAGATGGATTGGGACAAGGTCGTCGAGACCTTCACCACCGGATGGGCAGCTGAGAAGGGCGCCTGAGCTTAACGCTCCGCACTCATCTGCCGAATACGGGTGTGCGGGAACCAACCGGGTCCCGCACACCCGCCTTCGCATAGTTCAAGGAAGAACTTTTCATGATTAAAGCTCTTAAGAAATTTGGGTTGCTCTTCGTCGGACCCACATTCCTTGCGTACACGCTGGCATTCCTTGCCCCGTTCGCAATCGGTCTGTACCTGTCCTTCACGAAGTTCACGACCGTCACCAACGCGACGTTTGTCGGCGTTCAGAACTACATTGATGCATTCAGCGACAAGCAGGGCTTCGTTAGTGCTCTGATCTTCACCGTCGCCATCACAATTGTTTCCATCATTACGGTCAACGTGTTTGCATTCGCAATCGCATACGCACTGACCCGCAAGCTCAAGGGTACGAACTTCTTCCGTACCGTCTTCTTCATGCCGAACCTGATCGGCGGCATCGTCTTGGGCTACACCTGGCAGACAATTCTGAACGCAATCTTGCTGCACTGGCAAACCACGCTGGTCACCAATGCCACCTACGGCTTCGTCGGTTTGATCATCCTGATCAACTGGCAGATGGTCGGGTACATGATGATCATCTACATCGCTGGTCTTCAAGGTGTTCCGAAGGAACTCATTGAAGCAGCCGAAATCGATGGCGCAGGAAAATGGACGATTCTTCGTAACGTGACCATCCCGATGGTCATGCCGTCGATCACCATCTGCTTGTTCCTGACGCTGTCCAACTCGTTCAAGCTCTACGACCAGAACCTCGCATTGACGAACGGCCAGCCACTCGACATGACCGAGATGGTTGCTCTGAACATCGTTAACACGTTCTACTCGCGCGTCGGTTTCGAGGGCGTTGGTCAAGCCAAGGCCGTGATCTTCTTCCTCATCGTTTCCGTGATCGCATTCATTCAGTTGCGCGCAACCCGTAGCAAGGAGGTCGAAGCGTGAGCACAAAGGCTGCCCCCATCGTTGCCACGGAAGAACGCTCTAACCCTGTCAGCAAGGCGATTCTCTACATCGTTTTGATCGCACTGACTCTGGTGTTCCTTGGCCCTCTGTTCTTCATCTTGATGAACTCGTTCAAGGGCCGTCTGTTCATCTCTGATAACCCGTTTGCTCTGCCACTGGGCGATTACTTCGCCGGTATTCAGAACTACGTGACGGGCCTCGAGCAGACCGGGTTCTTGGCCGCCGCAGGCTGGTCCTTCTTCATCACGATTGGTTCTTTGATTCTGATCGTCTTCTTCTGCGCGATGACCGCGTACTACATTACGCGTGTGAAGACGTGGTGGACGAACCTGCTTTACCTCTTCTTCGTCTTCTCGATGATCGTTCCTTTCCAGATGGTCATGTTCCCAACCGTCAAGATCGCTGACATATTGCACCTCGACAACCCAATCGGCATGATCCTGCTGTACCTGGGCTTTGGTGCTCCCCTGTCGGTCTTCATCATCTCCGGCTTCGTGAAGTCGATTCCGCTGGAGATTGAAGAAGCATCCATGATTGATGGTTGCGGTCCGGTTCAGAACTACTTCCGCATCGTTATGCCGATGCTGAAGCCCGTGATGATCACCGTCGCGATCCTCAACGCGATGTGGGTCTGGAACGACTACCTCCTGCCCTACTTGGTTATTGGTCTGTCGACCCCGTACAAGACGATCCCTGTTGTTGTTCAGCAGCTGGTCGGCTCGCGCGGTTCAAACGACATGGGCGCGTTGATGGCAATGCTCGTTCTTGCGATCATTCCGATCATCATCTTCTACCTGTCCAGTCAAAAGCACATCATTGAAGGCGTCGTCGCCGGCGCAGTCAAGGGCTGAACATAGTCATGACGGACTCGCCCCTTATCTGAAGACGCGTCGCACCGCACTTGGTATGACACGGCTCACGATAAGGGGCGAGCATCATTGAACCCCCGTTTTCTAGAAAGCGAAACGAAGGCGACCATGCGAGCCTCGAATTCCCGCCCCACGATTAAAGACATCGCCAAAGCCGCCGGTGTTGGTGTGGTGACAGTGTCTCGTGCACTCAATAACAAGCCCGATATCTCCGACAGCACTCGCGAACGCATTGTGACGCTCGCCGATCAGATGGGATATCGCCCCAACCGTCATGCTCGCTTCCTCAAGCTCTCTCACAATCCTGCGATTGCCCTGATCATCAAGGGCATCGATAATCCGTTCTTCCAACAGGTTCTCGATCCATTGGAAGCTATCGTCCGCGAAAAGAACTATCTTCTGACCGTCGTGAAGGTCCCCCACTGGGCTGACGAAGTCGAAGAGGCCACGAAGATCGTTGATGAAGAACTGATGGCGGGAGCCATTTTCCTTGGCGGCTCTTTCCGCCACGAAGCATCCGTCTTCGAGAAGTTCAACGTGCCTTTCGTGCTTTCCACGGTGTCACGTCTGCCCAAAGTTGATGATTCGGCATATTCGTCTGTAGCCGTTGATGACCAAGAAGAAGCTAGCCGCGCTGTCCAGCATCTGATTGACTTCGGGCATACAACGATTGCCGCCCTTGGCGTTCCCGAAGGGGATGCTTCTGTTGGCGCCCAGCGCATCACCGGCTACCGACAGGCTCTTTCACATGCCGGTATTCCGCTTGATGATGATCTGATTCGCTTCGAAACACGCGAGCAGATGAACCCCTACACCTACGAACACGGATATCATTTGGCGAAGCGCCTGCTTCAAGAGCGTCCCGATGTGACCGCGATTTTTGCCATCGCGGATGTTCTCGCGATTGGTGCAATGCGCGCAATTCGCGAAGCGGGTTTGTTGATTCCTGATGACATGTCCATCATTGGTTTCGACGGCATTACGATCGGCCAGTTTGTCGAGCCTGAACTGACGACTGTCGTTCAGCCTCCCCTTGAGATCGCTCGTCTGACCTGCGATGTCTTATTCGAGCAGATCAATGATTCCGCACCGGTCCGTCACGTCTTTGTTCCCGCCACGATTCATGCTGGTGGTACAACTGCTCCCCTGGTTCAGAACGGAGAAGCCAAGTGAGCTCACGTTTTGGGCCTGATTCGTCAATCGCTCAGGTGCTGTCGTGGATTGCGGCACTTGTGATGGCGAACGTTGTCGGTTTGCTCATTTCGCTACCCGTCGTCACTTTCGGTGTGGGTCTTGGTGTGATGACCTTGGTTTCGTTGCGTTTAATTGCTTCCGAGTCCACGGCGATTGCCCCGGCCGTCGCTCAGGTTGTCCGCAAGGCAGCGTTGCCCGCGATTCTCCTTGCACTTGTTGAAGGCCTACTTTTCTCCCTACTGTTGTGGGAGTGGTCTGTGACGACGCATCTTGCTTCCCACTCGATGGTATTGATCGTTCGTACGCTGCTTGTGTTCGTAGTGCTGATTGCAGCGTTTACGCACGTGTGGGTCTGGCCGATGTTTGCTCACCGTTTGGCATACAAGGGACGCGTAAACGTCAAAGATCTTCCGCGTTTGGCCAGCGTCGCACTTTTGGCATCCGTGATGAAGCTTCATCGGACTCTGTTGGCGTTGCTCGTTGTGGCTGGACCCCTTGTGTTGGCATCAATTTCACTGCCGTGGGCGATCCGTTTGCTTTTCTGGTTCGTCGTTTTTGGGATCGCCTTCGCCCAGTACGTCTGCGTGCTCGCTACCTACCCCGTGCTCTCCACCGATCAGGTTGACGAGGCTTCGACTGAATCTTGATCCCTGGTCACGCTGGTCTAGGTTGCTTTGGCGTGTTCATGCTCTTCATTCTTGAGTGACATCGCAATAAAAACGCGTTAGGGTTTCGGCATGCCGAAACTTGATTCTACGGAGACGCAGCTACCTGCTCCCCGCACATCAAAGACTCATCACCCGTCGCTTGCGACGCTGCTGGGTCCTGCATTCGTTGCGGCAATCGCCTACGTAGACCCCGGGAATGTTGCAGCAAACATTACCGCCGGCGCACGCTACAGCTACCTGCTGGTATGGGTTCTTTTGGCATCCAACCTTGCAGCAATGCTCATTCAATACTTGAGCGCAAAGCTGGGCCTAGTCACGCGACTATCACTCCCCACTCTTCTCGGCACACGTTTGAAAAAACGCGCACGCATTGGCTATTGGCTTCAAGCAGAAGTCGTTGCAGCCGCAACTGACTTAGCGGAAATCATCGGCGGAGCTCTGGCACTTCACCTCCTCTTCGGGCTCCCGCTTCTTACCGGTGGACTCATTATCGGTGTCGTTTCAACACTGTTGTTAACCCTGCAAGGTGGCGGGACACAAAAGATCTTTGAACGCGTCATCATCGGCCTTTTGCTCATCATCACAATCGGATTCCTTGCAGGACTGGCCATTGCTCCGCCAGACGGCCCGTCAGTTGTGGCCGGCCTCGTCCCCCGATTTGCTGGCACGGACTCGGTTCTCGTCGCAGCGTCCATGCTTGGCGCAACCGTGATGCCACACGCGATTTACCTACATTCCTCGCTGGTGAACGACCACGACGAAAAAGCTCCTCGCGCGGACCTGAAACATCACTTGCGAGCAACCCGGATTGATATCGTGTGGGCACTCGGATTGGCGGGAATCGTCAACATCGGCCTGCTTCTTCTCGCAGCATCAGCACTGTCAGGGGTCAGCGGAACAGACACCATTGAAGGTGCTCACGCTGCAATCGCCAGTGCACTTGGACCGGTCGTTGCCACGATCTTCGCCGTTGGCCTTCTCGCGTCAGGCCTAGCATCGACATCCGTTGGCGCATACGCCGGTTCAGAAATCATGGCCGGATTGCTTCACATTCGGATCCCGCTGATTGTGCGACGACTGATCACGCTCATCCCCGCCCTCATCATCCTCGGAATAGGGGCAGAACCGACGTGGGCACTGGTCGTCTCCCAAGTTATCCTGTCCTTCGGCATTCCCTTCGCGATTATTCCTTTGATCCGCTACACGCGCCAGCCTTCGATTATGGGCGAGCACTCGAATGCGACTCTCACGCAGGTTTGTGGAACTCTGATTGCCGTTGCTATCGTGGCACTCAACATTTTCCTTGTGGCGCTGACCTTAGCTCCCTGCTTCGGATTCGACATCTAGGGGGCGGCCTCAACTCAGCCATGTGCGCCGTTAACAACACGAATGGGGTCTCTCGGAAAACCGAGGAACCCCATTCTATTGAGTTTCAGCGTCTAACGACACCACTCATTTTCGATGCGCTTCGTCGTAATCATCCATTTCAGAAATACGACGCTGGTGACGTTCATCTTCAGAGAACGGGGTTTCGAGGAAGGCATCGATGAATGCCAGGCACTCTTCGACGGTGTGCTGACGCGCACCAACAGAGACGACGTTCGCATTGTTGTGCTCGCGGGCAAGACGTGCGGTCGAATCATTCCACACCAGCGCAGCGCGCACACCCTTCACACGGTTCGCGGCCATCTGCTCACCATTTCCGGAGCCACCAATAACGACACCCAGAGAGCCAGCATCAGCAACCACTGCTTCTGCTGCTTCAATGCAGAACGGCGGGTAGTCGTCCAACGAGTCGTACTCATGGGCGCCGTGGTCAACAACGTCGTAACCTTTTTCCTTGAGGTGCTCGACGACTTTTTCCTTCAGCTCGTAGCCAGCATGGTCTGTTCCAATATGAACGCGCATTGTGTCCCTTCCTTGGGTATCAGCGAATCAACTCCCCTAGTATGACACTCCTCACCCTAAGCGTCATCAGGGCGTTCGACCTATGCACGAAAGTGAAGCGGTCAAGCACCATTCTTCACCCAACATCAACCTTTGCTAGACTCAATGCGTTAAGCCCCGATAGCTCAGTGGATAGAGCGTTCGCCTCCGGAGCGAAAGGTCGCAGGTTCGAATCCTGTTCGGGGCACTTTTTGTTACACAATAAGGGTTAATACCCAAAATTAGTTGCTTATGGTGGCGTGTTGTTAGTTTCTGAGCCAGCCTTTGCGGATGGTGAGGCCG